>DASXNJ010000391.1:0-2729 GCA_036495145.1 Puia sp. | reverse complement strand
TTGGAAGTTGTAAAAGGCAAAAGCCTCAGATAGTTTTCGGAACTGTTATTTCCAAAGTAAACCCTGTATCGATTTAAGCATTGGCCTTAGGCTTTAAGCCTTGAGCTTTGAGCTTTTAAAGGAATTTTCCCCGGTCATCTTCGATTTTTGCTTTTTTCTTCAGCGCATCGGTACCGGAACGCTGAATAAGATTTTCCTGGGATTGTAACATCGATTGTCTGGCCTGTTCCGGATCCACGTTATAGTTCGCTTTTGCACTTACATTATCAACCTTCAGTACGAACACACCTTCATTGCCACCTACAGGAGAAGAAATTGCCTTTCCGGTTAACTGCTTATCGAATGCGTATCCCACCACTTTGGCCTCGGGCCCAACGTTTGGAATATAAGGAGAAGAAAACTGGAGACTGTCCACATGACTGACCGGTTGGGAAAAACTGGTTGATACAGCTTCCAGCGTTGCAGCAGCTCCGATTTTTCCTGAAATGATCTCAGCCTTTTTCTGATTCCTCAAAATTGGTTCGATCATGGGTCTCGCCTTCGCCAGACTGACGATGCCCTTGTGATTAATATCGTTTACGAGGGCCACAATATATTTATCTCCAACAGAAAAAGATTCGGATACTTCTCCCTGTTTGGCACCATAAACCCAACGTACCAGTGACCGGCTGGATCCAAGTCCCTGAATATTAAAATCTGTGGGCTGAAGGTCCGGAGCCGTAATGGCATGCAGGTTTTGCTTTTTCGCAGATGCCTCAAAGGAAGCCTTGTCGCGATTTTCACCAGCGAACTGGCTGGCCAGACCGGACGCATTTTGATCCGTCTCCTGACTCGGTTCTATACGACGTGAGAAATAGGCGATCTTATAAGCAGGTTCAAAATTTTTCTGATCCATGATTTCTATTAAATGGTATCCGAACTGCGTCTTCACGATCTTTATTTCTCCCTTCTTACCATTAAACGTAAAATCTCCAAATTCCTTTACCATCTGGCCCTGGCCAAAATATCCCAGGTCGCCACCTTTGATCCGGCTGCCTTCATCCTCGGAGAGATGAAATGCCAGACTGTCAAATTTTTGCCCGTTATCCAGTAGTGTCTTTATACTGTCAATTTTCTTTTTTGCCGTACTGTCATCCATCTTTGGCTGATTCGTTTTCGGATCATTCAACGCCACAAGAATATGACGTGCGCGAACTGAATCAGGAAGTGTTTTTATATCCATGATTCTGGCCAGCACATAATTACTTCCGTCGAGATAAGGACCCACAACGGCTCCCACCGGCAATACGGTCAGTGAGTCTTTTCTTGAACCAGTCAGTTTTGATTTTGCAGTATACGATTCAGAAAAATTTGTCTCCGTTCCGTTTTTGGTCAGGAAAGATTCTATGTCTTTTGTTGTTGTAAACTCGGGTCTCAGCGTTTGAACCTGTTGAAAGATGGTAGCGCTGTCAGCGGCTGTTGGTGCCGCGCTGAAACTGATGTAACTGATGGTGCGGGATTCTTCCTGTGCAAATTGATTTTTATGATCATCCAGGTAAGTCTGAATATCCGCGTCTGATATTTTTATAGTACTGTCTGAAATCGTCTGATAGGGAATTTTGACAAAATTGACCGAAGCAATCTGGCTGTTGTCCGCATTTGTTTTCTCTATCATCCATTTCGGAATGTAGGTAGTCTGAGAAAGGAGCGAGATATATTTCTCCCTTTGTCTCAGCTTTACAAATTGAGGTAGCGCCTGCTCGAAGAAATTCTGAGCCATTGCATAGTTCTGGTCCGATTTACGGTTGCCTTTATAAATTGTTCTGAGCTGGTTGATCCGTGAAGCTGCCTGCTGCGCGTCGAACATTCCCGTGTTCGGATCCGTAAATGCCCTTTTTATTTCCTGAACCGCATTGGGGCCAACCAGCATATCATTCAGCTCCTTATCACTCACGTCAATACCCAGTTTCTGATATTCAGTTGTCAGTACCGCACTCTCTTCAAACTGTTTCCACACTTCTTCACGAATATTCTGGGAAAGCATATCATTCACCGGATAACCCTGCGTTTTATATTGGTCCTCACGTTCTGATACTTGTTTCTGAAAATCAGCATACTCCAGTTTTTCTCCATTCACCTGACCAATAGTACCGGAAGTTGATGCCGCCGCGCGGCCACCGATTGAACGCGCATCCATTAAAAGAAATCCGATCAAACTCACGGCGATTAATCCAAACACGAGCCAGGCTGCTTTATCTCTTATTTTCTGAATGATAGACATATATATATAATCGGTTTTTTTGAAAGGATTGCAAAAATAGTTTAAAATTGGTTATGAACAAATTGTGGAAAACAAGCAAAGCCACGCGGACACTCATTTAAATGGCATTTCTTTGTACAATTTTTAATGTCTGATGAATGCCGGTATAAAATAGCGTGAAACAACCCTGTTTAAGTGGAACATTTCTACACAAACTTTCGGGTATAACTGGTTTTTCACGTGGAAAAACACCCTGTTTCATACCGCTTTTCTGTGAAAGGAATGAGTGTAGAATAATAAATTTGACTGCCTGCGACCGGTAGCGTGAACAATCAGCCATTTGTACGGTTTTTTACCTGGAGACTGTTATCAAGTATTTTTCCAGATTCTAAAACTCCTGATCCGATGTGGAATACCTGCTGAGTCAGGCCTGGTATAGATCGCGGTCTGTGTAAAATATGTGCAAAGCGGTGTACAATAATAAATTCTA
>DASXNJ010000390.1:0-9012 GCA_036495145.1 Puia sp. | reverse complement strand
ATTTTTGAGCACGCGCAGGTTCACGATCGGGTTCCTGAATGTCATCTCACGCCATATAAAAAAGAAGGCTCCCAAAAATGCAATCACTGAAAAAATAATGATGTATTTACTGGCAAACCAGTCATCATCCTGTCCTTTTTCCAGCACATACTGCAGGGAACCGACTGAGGCAGCGAGCAGAAAAATACCCAGCCAGTCAATATCATCGATATGACTTTTTGTACCATAATTCGGATTGCGAACAAACTGTAGTGTTAACAGCGTTGCAACAACACCAATGGGTATATTGATATAAAATATATAGGGCCATGAATAATTTTCAACGATGTATCCGCCCAGTGGAGGTCCCAGGGTAGGCCCCACAATAATTCCGAGCCCGTAAATCGCCTGGGCCATATTTCTTTTTTCAGGAGGATAGGCTTCTGTGATGATGGTCTGAGATGTGGCCAGCAGTGCACCACCTCCTATTCCCTGTAAGAATCGGAAGAGCACGAGTTCCCAGATACCATTCGCATTTCCGCAAAGAAAAGAACATACAGTAAAAATCATCACGGAAGCTGCAAAATAATTGCGTCTTCCAAACTGGGTTGAGAGCCAGCTGGTCATGGGAATAATAATCACGTTCCCGATCGCATAAGCAGTGATTACCCAGGCCACTTCGGTTAAAGTGGCACCGAGGTTTCCCCGCATATCATTGAGCGCGACATTTACAATCGTTGTATCTACGATTTCCAGCAGTGTGCATATAATCGCCGTAACGGTGATGATCACCCGCCTCGAACCATATTCAACCAGAGAATCCTGAGAGAATGCTTGTGCCATAGTATCTTATTCAGAAAATCTAATTACCAATATGAACATCCGCATTTACGTTCATGCCCGCCTTCAAACGACCCAGCAATGAATCCGACATATTGCTGAATTCAATTTTCACCGGCAGACGCTGAACTACTTTTACAAAATTTCCACTGGCATTATCCGGAGGCAGCAGCGCAAAGGTTGCTCCTGTTGCCGGAGCAAAAGATGAAACCTTACCTTCGAATTCATGCCCGGGTATAGCATCCACTTCTATGGTGGCCGGCTGGCCGATTCTCATTTTGCTGTATTGTGTTTCCTTGTAGTTTGCAACCACCCATAAACTTTGATCCAGTACGAGACTAAATACAGACTGACCCACAGTCAGAAATTGTCCGACCTGCACATTCACTTTGGACAACCTGCCATCGGCCGGAGCCGTAACCACTGTATAGGAAAGATTCAGTTTGGCATCATTCACATCCACCTGTCTTTGTTTGATGGTGGCGCCGGCGATGCTGATCTGCGAAGCAGTTGCAAGACTTTGGGTGCTCACAGCATTTGTCTGGCTGGCCGCTTGTTTTTTCTGTTGTTGAAGGATCAGGAGTTGTTTTTCTGCTGATTCCTTGGCTGCTAGTTTATCTTCATATTGTTGTTGTGTAACAGAATGATCCTTGATCAGATTTGCGTACCGGTCGAATTCCTGCGTACTCTGCCATACAGCCACTTTTGCTTTTTCGATCTGACCATCAATGGCCAGTGTTGCATATTCACTGGTTCCGATATTTGAATGGGCAGCAGCAGAAGAGGCTTTTGCAGACAATAAATTACTTTCAGCAGTTGCCATGGCGGCTTCCGCCTGTTCCAGTTTGATTTGCTGATCGCGGTCGTCCAGTATCAGCAGCGTATCTCCTTTTTTAACGAGCTGGTTGTCCGATACACGCACTTCCTTTACATAACCCGACACACGGGGTATGATCGGACTGATATTCGCAGTGACCTGGGCATCATCTGTTTCAGCATGTAATTGGGCATGGTGCCATTTGGTGATTCCAAACCAGGCTCCCGCCACCACCAGGGCAATGAGTATAATAAGAAATACTTTGCTTCTTTTCTTTGGAGGCTGTGCCTGCGTGTCATTTCCGTTTGCCATAAAACTTGATAGTTATTAGTTGATTATTTTATATTCCGGGTAGATGCTAAAATGCCCGCTCTTTCCAGTAATGTATTGTATGCCACGATCGCGTCTGCCTTTGCAAGTTCCAGACTAATCTGGCTTTGCAGCATCAACACATTCGCATCCAGTAAATCTGTTACGGTAAGCAGGCTATTGTCGTATTTATTTTTTACGATCTTATAATTTTCTGCACCCTGCTCGATGGAAATCCGGGTGACTTCAATTTTTTTATTGGCCGTGAGCAAATCCTCATAAGCCTGGTTTATCTGTTTTCGTATCCCTTCATTCAGCTCTTCTTCATTTGCCTGCACTTCGGCGAGTTGTGCTTTTGCTGCGGATACATGCGCATTCGTTTTCCAGAGTGATGAAACATTATAATTCAGCCCGATGCCGGCTGTCACTGCATTGGTTACCGTAACAAAGTTTGGCACATCAAGCGCAATATATCCGCCGGTTAGTGAAAGCGAAGGATAATAATCTGCTTTCGCTTTTTTAATTCCTACTTCAGAAGATTGTTTGCGAAAGCCGATGGCCTGTATATCTTTTCGGTTTTGAAGTGCGAGTTGTTCATAATCCATAAGACTTTTCACGGCACCAGGTTCCGTCAGGCTGGATGAATCCGGAATCAAAATAGTTTCTTCCGGTAGTCCCAGCATGATATCCATATTAACCATGGTCACTTTCAGATTATTTTCCACGTCTGCCATGGTCAGTTCAATATTGGCAGTCTGTAACAATGCTTTCAGTTTATCATTCCTGGCCAGCAATCCGTTTTTTTCCAGGTTGGCGAAATCTGTATCTCTTGATCTTGACTGGGCCAGATTTTGCTGAATCACCCGCAGGTTTGCCTTCGCTTTGTACAGGTTGCTGAATGCTTCAATGGTATTTAATATGACTGCTTCCTTATCCTGATCCGCATCCAGTCTGGCCGCTTTCTCCAGGAGTTCGGAAGAACGGATACCATACTGAATTTTCAGACCCGAATAAACAGGCAGACTCAGATTGGCAATTCCATAGGCTGCCTGATTCACGGAGATGGGTGCGGCGGCCGAACCTCCGCTGTTACTTTTATAATGAAGATCGATATTAGGCTGTGTGACGCGCAGATAAGAACCGCTGATGGTCAGATTTGGCAACTGATCCTGTTTTGAAATGGTTGTGTTGGCTACAGCCTGATCAATACGGGCATGCGCTGCACGCAATGGCTTACTGTTCTTAATGCTCAGATCAATGGCTTCCTCCATGGAGATTTTTCTCCCACCGTCCTGCGCATATCCTGTATAAGAAAACAGCAAAGGCGTTGCAAAGGCCATTGCAGAAATAATAGTTCTAAGATTCATGTGTTAAGATTGCTTTGTAAATGTTCTTGATATGTACGGACAGTTTCTTTTTGACAACCCGTTCGAATTCTTCATCCTTCAGGTTTTCCAGGTGGTGATAGCTTTTGTAAAAATCCAGGTTTACCAATGTATGTGATATCGTACCGACCAGTGTGTTGGTCATCATCGGGATGTCGATATTTTTTTTAAACATGCCCTTTTTCTGACCGAGCCGGATTAAATCATTGATATATTCGGAATTTTTTGTCTTCATTTTATCTACCAGCGTAATGATCGACGGGTTCTGGTTTATGATTTGTTCGCACAAAAGAATCCGGTGAAAAGTTTTGCGGGACAGGATTCCTTCGATATACATGTCCACAAGACTGTACATTTTTTCCAGGGGATCCAGGCTATCGTCTTTCAAAAGATCTGCCACTTTTTCTTTTATGTTCAGGCTCTTTCTTTCAAAAATCTCCTCCATCAGTTTTTCTTTGGATCCAAAATAGTAGGAGATCATGGCAGTATTGATCCCGGCAGCCTCCGCGATATCGCGCACCGAAGTCCCATCAAAACCCTTTTGGGAAAATAAGGTCTCCGCTGTGTCGAGCAGCTGGACCTGTTTTATTGATAAAGATGGTTTCATTTCGCAAAATTAATTAAACGTTTGTTTAATACCCTCTTTTTTATGAATAAAAATTTTCAGGAAGGAAGGCCGATGTGAAAATCACCCGGTAAACAATTGATTACTTGTTATTTTTAACATTATTAAAATATTGTTATGAAATTCATTTTGACGGGTCTTTCGGATGGAAATCTATCTGAAAGGATGAATTCGAAGGGTTAACCCCTGACATATGAAAATCAGAAGAAGAACTCATCAATCTCACAGGCACGAATACACGATTATCATCCATTCAGGTCGGGAACATTTCTGTTTTGTAGCCCGCATTTTATGAGCACACAACGTAAAATCAATGAATCCGAGGTGTGGACCAGATCTTTTATGAGTTAAAATCTGGTAATGTTTCCGTCATATTCAGGGCTTGGTGATCATATCGAAAAATGCCTAAAACCCTTGTCAGTCAATGGTTTTAACATTTCATTCCGGCAGTAGCCACGATAAAAAAGATCAATATTGGGTTTCATTGCTGTTGAAATGGGAACTACATTTGTATTGGAATTGAAAATTATATATACATCCGAATCAATTCCCGGGTTGGTTTCCAACGCTGACGTTTGCAAAAAAATTTACTGCCATAAGTATTGACGATTCTTGCCGCAAAGATTTTTTAATCAATTTTTTTCACTACTAAAATCGTCACATTATGAAACGAGTATTCGCAAACTTCAATCTTAGAAAATCGGCTTCGGTTCTGGGCGCAGCAGCGCTGTTAACCCTTGGATCTGCAAAGGCCCATGCAACACCGATCATCGAAAAAATTATCAGCCCGACTGACAAACTGGTAAATGTAACTTTTGTCGGAGCAACTGATAATGCCTTTGTATTCCATCTTGATTTTGACAATAAATCAGGTGAGAAATTTTCACTGATCATAAAAAATGATGCAGGTGAAATCGTATACCAGGCTAATTACAATGACAAACATTTCGACAAAAATATCCGCATACAGAAGGAAGATTCCGAAATGCATCCAACATTTGTAATCCGTACAGCTACTGAACAGGTTGAACGCAGGTTTTCTGTAAACCGTCAGGTTTCCGAAAATTATGTCGTTACTACTTTATAAGTCAACCTTTTTAAAAAACCTTCCCGTCCTGCGGGAAGGTTTTTTTGTTTAAAGAAGGCATGCCCTGCCAGGCGCTATAGGTTTTATGACTTTCCACTTCTGGTAACGAGCCAGATGATGATACCTATAATAAAAACGACGATTAAGATTCCTACCCAGACACCCGCTTTAAAAATTCCTCCGACCACGGCGCAACTATTTAGAAATACCACAGCAAGGATCATCAACAGGGTTAATAATTTTTTCATTTTTTATGATATCCATTGAAATATCGTGCCAGCCGTTATGAATCTCTTAACCGCATCTTAACCCACTGATAACTTCAAAGCCGAATTCGGTTTTTAATTTTGTTCCAGCCAGTCATACCCTTATCATGAAAATTCTTCAACGTGTTATCGGACGGAATCCCGTATATTTTACAAGCTGTCTTATTTTTTATATTCTTCTGGCGCTCTACTGTTTTGTTATTAGCAAGTCGTACGGATTCCTGCTGATCAATCAGTTTCATAATGATCCGCTCGACTATTTCTTCATTCTGTTTACCAATGTCGGCAACGGAATATTTGTGATGGCACTGATGCTGGTTTTACTTTTAATGAAAAAATTCGCATGGACAGGTCAAATAGGAATGAGTTTTCTCATTTCGGGGCTTCTGGTACAATTGATGAAACATTTTTCGGCTTCTCCCAGGCCCAAAATATTTTTCGGATCCGGCACCATTCATTGCATACTGGGTGTTACAAGAACCGGCTATAGCAGCTTTCCATCAGGACATACCGCTACGATCTTCATGCTGACGACATTGCTTGCTCTTTATTTTCCCGGAAGAAAACCGGGCTTCATTTTCTTCGCGACTGCCGTACTTACAGGATATTCAAGAGTGTATCTGGCCCAGCATTTCCCATGCGATGTATTGGCGGGCTCCCTGATAGGTATGTTGACTTCTTTGATGGTTTATTTGCTGATTCCATTGAAATCTTTTGAGAAAAAATTTCCGAAAACCGAATGGGAGCAGCAATCCGTTAAATTGCGGTAACATTTTGTTTTGAATCTCAACAAAAAAATCTGGCTGCTGATTATTTTGAGCTCCCTGTTGCGTCTATGGATCGCGGGTTCGCTTGAATTGGGGAATGATGAAGTCTACTACCAGACCTATGCCCAACAGCTTCAGTGGAATTATTTTGACCACCCGCCGATGGTTGCCGTGCTGATCCGGCTATTCACTTTCAATCTTTATTTTCAAAATGAATTTTTTATACGATTGGGATCTGTTGTTTGCGCGGCAGCCGGCACCTGGCTGATATTCCTGACTGGCCGGCGAATCGGTCAAACACGCACCGGGTGGATCGCTGCAGTTCTGTACAATACCTCTTTCTATACATCCATTATTGCCGGCACATTCATTTTACCGGACTCCCCGCAGGTAGTCTTCTGGCTGATGAGTATGTATCTGATGATCCGGATACTCGAATCCCCGGTTCCTAAAAATAAAGGGACGATTGATTTCATTTTGCTTGGCATTAGCATCGGACTATGCATCATGAGCAAGATACACGGCATATTTCTCTGGCTGGGATTTGGAGCATATATCATATTTCATCGCAGAGACCTGCTGAAATCGCCGATGCTTTGGGTATCCGGTATCATCAGCATCGCAATTTGCTTTCCCATATATCATTGGAACCAGCTGAATCATTTTATTACTTATAACTATCACCAGGGAAGAATTCGTTTCCTGGGAGGAAGTCCTGATCCTGATCATCTGTTGCAACAGGTATTCGGCTCGGTTTTCTATAGCAACCCTGTAAATTTTATAATTTATGTTATCACTATTTGGGCGATCATAAAACGAAAGATCCGCCCTAAAGTTTACCCGTTACTTCTCTGGCTCAGCTTTCCACTGATTCTGGTTTTACTGTGGACCTCCCTTTACAACGAAACCCTGCCCCACTGGTCCGGGCCGGCCTATCTATCACTGATGCTTCTGGCAGCCTGCTGGCTTGATGAAAAAACAAATGTTGCTGTCTGCCACAAATGGCTGAAAACAGCTGGCGTGTTTTATGTGACAGTTGTCGTTATCGGTGTCTTCGGCATCCGGTTTTTGCCATTCCGGATTGGAAGCACCGGAGAAAAAAATCTGGGCAAAGGAGACATTACCCTTGATATGAACGGATGGCGTGCATTTGCCATTCGGCTCGATTCTCTGTACAATGCAGATATTACGTCTGGCCATATGAAGGAAAATGCGATAATTCTTTCTGACTACTGGTTTCCCGCCGGCCATCTGGATCATTATTACGGTCTGCCTTATCATCATGAAGTGCTGGCCCTGGGTCCGGTGAACGACATCCATCATTTCGCCTGGCTGAATCAGCGGCGGCCGGGTTTAAAAAAAGGTTCGGATGCCTATTTTATATATCCTTCTAATTATTACGGGCCACCCAAAGCTTCCATAAAAAACAATTTTGCGCTTGTAGAAGATTCCATCCTGATTCCGCAATATCGTAGTGGAATTCCGGTCCGGTATTTCGTAGTTTACCGTATGCATGATTTCAGGGGAGACAGTCTGGAGTGGCTGGTTCCCGGAATCCAGTGATCCACTTTTTTACGCATGACAATTTTTTCTCTTTGGAATTCCGGAAAAAAGCTCTTGGTTCCTAAAGGAATAAACTAGATTTGGGTCTTATAAGATCATCATGAAACTTTTTGTTGCCGGACTCCCTTATGATTTTGACGATACCGATTTAAAAGAAATGTTTGAACTCTATGGTGAAGTCGTTTCAGCCAAGGTGGCCATCGATCGCGAAACCCGCAAGAGCAGGGGATTTGGATTCCTGGAGTTAAGAAACGACCTCGAAGGAAAAGAAGCCATCGACGCGCTGAACGGCGCAAAACTTCGCGGAGGAAAAGAACTGGTTGTTCGCGAAGCAGAGGACAAGCCCAGAGATAGCCGGGACAGCCGGGATCGCAATAGTGGTGGTGGCGGTGGATACCGTCCCAGAAGGTAATCATCCATTGAGCCTTAGAAATCCTCCGTCGATCGGGTAGTCGTTTCCGGTTATAAACGAAGCTTCGTCCGAACAAAGATATAGTGCCAGCGCAGCAATTTCTTCCGGCCTGGCCATCCGTCCAACCGGCTGACTGGCTGATAATTTCCTGAACATTTCTTCTTCCATACCTGCATAATTTTTTGCAATGAACCCATCCACAAAAGGTGTATGAACGCGCGCGGGAGAAATTGAATTACAACGGATATTATACCTGATATAATCTTTTGCTATGGACAGCGTCATCGACATAACAGCTCCCTTGGTCATGCTGTAAGCAAAACGGTCGGGCAATCCAACCTGGGCTGCAATCGACGCCATGTTTAATATAACCCCACCCTTTTCTTTCATATGCGGAATACAATTCCTGACCATATGATAAACACCTTTCACATTTACGGAAAATAATTTTTCGAAATCAGCGGCACTTGTATTTTCAGCGGTTCCGATATGCGCGATTCCTGCATTATTGACGAGGATATCCGGCACCTGTATATTCACAATATGATTTATTGCTTTTTGAACAGCGCTTTCCTGGTCAACCGCGCAGGACAGAAATTCAGCCTGACCACCAGTCTTTCGGATTTGGTCGACCGTTTCTTCAGATCCATGTTCATCGATATCGAGAATGAATACACGGGCGCCCGCAAGAGCAAACATCTGGCAGATCGCTTTTCCGATTCCGGAGCCGCCTCCTGTTACTACCGCTGTTTTATTTTTTAAACTATACATAGAAGTCATTCAAATTTAAACCCTGTGCCCTCAAGGTTTTTTACAGTCGTGCAGATACAAAATGTTGTATGAAAATAAGGTAAATTTGCATCCATTTTCAGCCATGACGCAAAAGCTCCACAATCTGTCCTCCCTCCTTGAAGGCGAATTATTTACTGATGAAACAACCAGGATCCTTTACGCGACCGATG
>DASXNJ010000389.1:0-5036 GCA_036495145.1 Puia sp. | reverse complement strand
ATACTTTTTCAAACGTGGACGCAAAAATTTATATTAAAGTCCGAGATAAACTTTTACAGGCCCGGGTTATCAAACTTCCGTTTCTGTCTTAATACAACCGCCCATCCGGGTAACGTGACGATTATTTATTGAACTTATTTTCACAGATGCCGAATAACAAGCCCTTTTTATATACTTCTCTTTCTCCCACCTTATTGCATTTGTACAATGTTTCACAGGCAACCATTGTGATCATCGATGTATTGCGTGCCACTTCCACGATTGCCACAGCCTTAAACAATGGTGCAAAACATATTGTTCCTGTTGACAGTGTCGCGAAGTGTATCGAACTGGGTCGTCAGATAAACTGCATCACGGCAGGCGAAAGAGATGGAAAGATTGCTGAAGGCCTGAGTTATGGAAATTCACCTTTCGAATATGACCGTGAATTTATACAAGGTAAAATTCTGGTCCTTACTACAACCAATGGCACTCGGCTTTTGCATATGGCGCTGGATAAAGGCGCCAGGGAAATAGTAACCGGTTCTTTCGCAAATCTGAACGCCGTAACGGACTATCTCATTCAACAAAAAAATAATGTCATCCTCGCCTGCGCAGCCTGGAAAGACCGGATCAATATAGAAGATACATTATTTGCCGGTGCTGTTATTTCAAAAATCCGGGATCATTTTAATATTGAATGCGATGCTTCGCATGTTGCTTTAAATCTTTTTGAGAAAGCGGGTGGCGATTTATTTGAATCTATGAAAGAAAATAACGCTTCCCACTTCAAACGCCTGATGGCATATGGACTGGAAAAAGATATCCGATACTGTCTGGAACCAAACCTGGCAAATGTATTGCCGATATATGAAGCGGGTAAATTGAGGATTTACTGATCCATTTCCCAGACATTCATTTTTCTTTCAAATACTTCCAGGGGCAGACATCCATCGCTGAGAACTTCATCATGGAATGATGCGATTTTAAATTTGTTTCCTAATTCATTTGTATAACGCGTCCTCAGTTCACGGATAAACATCGCACCAGTTTTGTAACTCAGTGCCTGACCCGGTATAGCAATATATCTTTCTATTTCAGCAGTTGCACCCTGTTCACTGATCGGTTCGTTTTCCATCATGTATTTGATGGCCTGTTCCCTGGTCATTTTTTTCAGATGCATACCAACATCTACCACCAGTCGAATGGCCCGGTGCATTTCCTCACCCAAAGCGCCCATGTATTGAATGGGATCTGTATAAAGACCTAATTCCTTACCCAGTGATTCAGAATACAGTGCCCAGCCTTCACCATAAGCACCATACCAGGAAAATCTTCTGAACTTTGGAAGCAGTGTGTCTTCCATCTGTAAAGAATTTTGATAATGGTGGCCGGGAATCGCTTCGTGCAGAAACAGGGACTCCATCCCGGAAGAGACATTAAACTTACTGGCGTCAAGTATGGGCACATAAAATACACCGGGTCTGCTTCCACCGGGATCGCCGGCGATATATTCAGCGCTGGCACTCGCTGCGCGAAAAGCTTCCGTTTGGCGAATCTCAAATTTCATTTTTGGAGTGCGGCCAAAAAGTTTTTTAAGATTTGGATCAATGGTAGCCTGTATTTTTCTAAAAGCATTTAATACTTCCTCAGAAGACTTGTACGGCATGAAACGGGGGTCCGTTTTGATATAGGAAAAGAAAGCCGGAAGATCGCCCTGGAAGCCGGTTTGCGCCTTTACCATTTCCATTTCAGTGAGAATTCTTTTTACCTCAGAAAGCCCGGTCTGATAAATTTCTTCAGCAGTGTTGTTGGTCGTTGTCCAATAACGAATCAGATAATTATACAATTTAACGCCGTCTGGCAGATCATCATATCCGATGCTGCCGCGGCTTTTTGGAAGGTATTCGTTTTGCAGAAAAACGGCGAGTTTCTGATAAGAAGGTATTAGCGTTGCCGTGATCAGTCCGGTTAATTGACTGGATACTCTTTGTTTTTCCTCGCTGCTGAATGTAGATGGCATCAGTTTAACCGGCGTATAAAAAATGTTTTTTCCGGTATCTGCTGTCGCCATATCCTTCATTTCGGGAATCATTTTTTCTACAAGGCAACGTGGAAGAATATACCCGTTCGCCAGGCCTTTTTTGAAATAAACAATGGCGCTGTCAGTCCAGGCCTGGAATTTTCCGGCTCTTTTGATCCAGTTGTTATAATCCTCAACTGACTTAAATGGTTGTATGCCCGTACCGCTTCCCATCTGACCCAGGAAGAGAGGAATGCCTTCAAATTGATTAAATGGCATATACTGGACATTTGGCATCGTAACATTGTTGATGGCCAGATGTAAGTCGATCCCTTCAAGATCCATCTTTGTTTCCCTGACGAGTACATCGTAGCTGATCTGATCATTGCGGTTTAGTTTGTCGCGATCAAAAACAAGTATCTTGTTCAGATATCCGCCATAGAAATTTCGCAGGGTATCCAGGTAACTATCCGTAAAATCCACAGGCAGCTGATCGTTATAGCGTGGATCGCCGTTTTGCGTTGCTTCTACCGGAAAATATTTCATCCGGTCGTTATAATAATCATTAAGAACCTTCCCAAAGTCTTTATTATCAGGGATTGACCGGTCGGGATGCATGAGTTTGCAGGAGGAAATAACAAACGATATAAATAAAAACATGTATACGAAAAATTTCATGCAGAATAAATTTGGGAGTTAAAGCTAAGCAATTCATTAATTAAGGTATAATGGTCAAAATAATTTTAAGTACAGAAATGCTTGGAATTTATTTTTTCACATATCTTCGCCGGACTAAACTGCTTGCCACCCGTATTTCCTACCTTATGCATCCCTATATCGTATTCATCAAAACTGTATTTATCAAGTAAAAAGTGCACTACCAGCGGATTGGTACAACAATTGCTGTGTGCGTTATATATTTTCAAGTATATCGATTATTCATTAACTCTTCTTAAAATGATTCTTATGAAGCTTAGGTACATTCTACTTTTCTCTGTTTCGTCACTGTTGATGTTCTCCTGCGTGAGCACCAAAAAATTTAAGGAAATGCAGGCCAAAATGCAGGCCCGCTTTGATTCCTTAAGCGCTGAATATGCAAAACTTCAGGGTGAATTGAAGACATGTAACGATCAGACTGCAAGCCTTACGTCAAAGAACACAGGCTTACAGGGACAAATAGACGAATTAAACAAACAGGTTGCTTTCCTGAAAGAAAACAATACTCAGGCTCTGAAATCACTGGAAGACATGTCAGTCATTTCAGGTTCACAAGCAGAAAGCATCCGGAAATCGCTGGAGAATTTAGGATCGAAAGACGCTTATATCCGCGATCTGCAGTCTGCAATGGCACACAAAGACTCAATGAACATGGCGCTCGTCATGAATCTAAAGGGTGCAGTCGGAACCGCCAATGATTCTGATGTAAACATCAAAATCGAAAAAGGTGTTGTTTTCATCGACATTTCGGACAAAATGCTTTTCAACAGCGGAAGTTATACCGTTTCAAAAAATGCAAAAGGCGTACTTGCAAAAGTGGCTGCTGTCCTGAAAAACCAACCCGATGTTGAGTTCATGGTTGAAGGAAATACCGATACCAAACCATTTAGATCCGGTGTTTTAATGGACAACTGGGATCTGAGTGTTAAACGCGCAACTTCTGTAGTTCGCATTCTGGATAAAACATACGGCATACCGCCTGCAAAGATGACTGCAGCTGGTCGCGGTGAATATGTTCCATTAATGTCGAACGACACAAAAGACGGCCGTGCAGCTAATCGCCGTACAAGGATCGTGATTCTCCCACTGTTGGATCAGTTCTTCAATCTGCTCGAAACCAAAAAAAGCTAGGCTTTTTTTCATACGAAATCATTTTAGAGGTCCCCATTTTTGGGGACCTTTTTTTATTACAGGTGTTTAATTACATTTTCTTTTTTAGTGTGGTGAATGTGGAAGAGTAGAGAATGAAGCAATTCAAAATGAAATGAGGAAATGACAGTGTGGAAAATACGGTATTGCATAAAACACGGTTTTCATACCCGTGTCTGGAAGTCTCATATTGAAATATTCAAATGAGAGATTATCTGAATCCCTGAAGTATACATGCGTTGGATCATCATAAAAGCATGACATCAACTTTAAGAAATACGACTGATTTAACGCGGAATATGGAACGTCTGGAGTTTCTCATCTTTCCCCATTGTCATTTTCTCATTTCATTTTGAATTGCTTCATTCTCTACTCTTCCACACCCCCCACACTAAATAAAGTGAAAATGTGAAGTGAAAATTTGAATCTGTCATCCTTCTAGTATCCTCTTACGTTTTTCCCTTCCATGTAGTTGATAAATGCCCGGTTGACGACGCGGTTGCCGCCAGGGGTAGGATAGTTGCCTGTAAAATACCAGTCGCCGGTATTGGTGGGACAGGCTTCGTGAAGGGATTCGATCGTCTGATAAATAACCTGAACCGGGGTTGTGATATCCGGAGGAGTTATCAGTTGTGCTATTTTATCAGAGATTTCCTGAGTGGTAAATGGTTTGTATACCTGACGCACGATATTTTCCGTGTGTAATTGTCCGAGACGTTCAAGCTCTTTGCAATGATCGTACATGTCGGTCAGGCATTTCTCTTTTTTTCGTTCGTGCATGAGCGTTATAGCCGCTTTAAAAGCTATAAAATCTCCCAGTTTGCTCATGTCGATTCCATAACAATCGGGGTAGCGGATCTGTGGAGCGGAGGAAACAATGATTATTTTCTTTGGCTCCAGCCTGGCCAGCATGCGTACAATACTTTCTCTCAAAGTAGTTCCGCGAACGATGGAATCATCAATCACCACAAGCGTATCAACGTCTTTTTGAACAGTGCCATAAGTGATATCATAAACATGTTGAACCATTTCATTCCGGCTGGCATCGGCGGTAATAAATGTCCGCATCTTCACGTCCTTGGTTGCAATTTTCTCAATCCGGATTTTCCGGTTGATCATTTGAGAAAGCTTTTCTTCCGTCAAATCATTTCCCCAGGACATGATTCTG
>DASXNJ010000388.1:0-2485 GCA_036495145.1 Puia sp. | reverse complement strand
ACAAAATTCAACGGGTTCTGAATTTCGTGGGCGATACCGGCTGTGAGTTCACCCAGGGAAGCCATTTTTTCTGATTGTATGAGTTGTGTCTGGGTTGCTTTTAATTCAGTATAGGCTTTTTCAATCTCGGCCTTTGATTTTTGCTTGTTTTGATTACTTCGCCACAACAAAGTGGCTATGAACAATAGCGCGCATAACCCCGCGGTTAAGCCGTATACCTGTACCCTGCTCCGGTATTTCGCCTGACTCGCTAACAGTTTCTCCTTTGTCAGTCTTTCATTAAAAGAAATGTTTTGAATTTCCCTATCCTTGTCAATGCCATAGAAGCTGTCTTCAAGATTTTGATTCAACTCGATATATTTTATAGCACTATCCCTATTGCCCTTCAACTTATAAGCAGCCGCGAGGTTTCCCAGGGCTTCCAGAATATTTTTTCTTTCCGAATAGTCAATCACCCAGGATTCGGCTACTATTTTCGCATAATGAATGGTAGAATCCGCCATTCCCATTTTTCTGAATAATGTCGACATTCCACTGTATATCTGCAATGTATCCCCCGGTATTCCATTTTGTACCGTAAGTACTACCGACCTGCGATAGTTTTGCAAGGAAGACTTATAGTCGCCTTTCATACATTGCACAGTTGCCAGCAGGTAAACAGGAAACTCCCAGGTAACATCATTAAAAAGCTCATTGAGTTCTACTCCTTTTTGCACATATATCAATGCCGAATCTGGTTGATTCATTAAAATATATGTCTGGCCGATTTCCGCCAGGAACAATGGCTCCAGCCGGTGATCCGGAAAAACAATAAGGACTCCCTTTGTACGATTGACTTCTGCAATTTTCGCCCCTGTCAGACCATAGAATAATGCATTTTCAAAGTCCCCAGCTTCCCTGTAAGTTCCCTGAAGCATTAATTTTGTGGCACAAATAAATGCGCTGTCCTGCCGCTCTTCATATATATTGAGGGCATCTAGCAGATATTGAATGGATTGTATATAATCAATCGTTCGGCTTCCTATTATTAACAGACAATCAGCTTTCTTTTTTTCATCATCCCATTTTTTAGCGAGCACCAGTGCCTGCTGCGCATATCGCAACATCAATCCATCATCGTTTCTACTATAATGAATGGCCAGTTGTAACAGGGCATTATATTCATTTGAATCGCCCGCATTTTGCAGGATGATTGATTTTAAACTGTCCTCACTGGGTAGCTTTTGGGCCTTGACGGAAAAACAGAAAAAGAACAATAACAGGAAAAAAGAAAGTATTTTGTACAGCCAAATAAATAATGGCTTTCTCCCTGTGATGGGAAATAAAATGGCAGGAAGTTGAAGGAGTTTCTTCATCTAATGAATACCCGGCAACAACAATTTAGATCATTATGGTGAATTTCACAGAGAAACTTGAATGGATGACGGTTGACGTAAATCGCGGATTGCGGATCGATATACGATTAACGATATACGATATACAAAATTTGATCCTAATCCTTCAGGCTCAAAACGTAGCCTTTCCCATGAACATTTCTGATTTCAATGGAAGGATCCGCTGACAGGTATCTGCGTAAATGATCATACGGTCGGCAAACTGACAACGGTTTAAATCGCGATAAGAACTTAGCCCTGTTTGTTTTATTCGATGCTGCGTCTGCAAATAAATACTTCTTAATTTCACTGGGAGGTAGTTTATTTTTAGTCCTTATATCAGCCACCATGATAAAAAAAATTTATTTACCCATTGTTTTGATACTGACCGGTCTAACTGCCAGGACACAACATCCGTTCAAGTTTGATAATACCGTTTATAAAGCGGTTTATCTGAGTGAAGCATTCCACTTAATGGATTCAATGCAAAATTATCTTTTACTGGACGTCAGAAGTCCCGGTGAATATGCCGACACTTCACGCGCAACTGCATTAAATATCGGAAGAATCAGAGGGTCTGTTAACATTACGATCGACTCCGTTCCCGCTCATCTCTCCGAGCTATCAAAATATAAGGATCAACCCATATTTATTTATTGTTCGCACAGCCAGCGCTCCAGACGGGTAAGCAAACTTCTTGCTGAAAACGGATTTAAGAAAGTTTACAATATCAACGGGGGTATGACCCTGTTGAACGAATCGGATAACAGCGATTTTCCTTATAAGGACAAGGTACTGACTACCAACCTGGCCTATAAAAATATTGATTCCAGGGATGCTTTCCTTTTAATAAAAAATACGCCCGGTCTCGTCATGATCGATATCCGAAGCAAGGCGGAATTCATTTCAACAGACAGCATACTACAAAACAATATCGGTCATCTGAAAAACGCAATCAATATCCCCCAGGAAATATTTGCAAAAAAAATAGACTCCTATCAGATTCCAACAAACAGTCCGGTACTGTTATATGATCTGAATGGTTACAACAGTATGGATGTGGTGGATATATTAAAAGCCAGGGGATTCAAGAACATATACAATTTATTTGA
>DASXNJ010000387.1:0-3846 GCA_036495145.1 Puia sp. | reverse complement strand
GTGGTGAATGTGTAAGCGTATAAAATGAAGTAATTCAAAATTAAATTTGCAAATCACAATTTGTAAATGTGAGATGGGTGTTTGCTCATGATAAATATTATTAGTGTGGCGAATATGTTAGCTTAAATAATGTAAGAATGCGAAATTAAATTTGCAGATGACAATTTGCAAATGTGGGATGGATGTTTACGCAGATCTGAGATGGGCGTTTACTCATATCTGAGATAGACGCGTACTCAAATCTCACATTCCCAAATTGTCATCTGCAAATTTAATTTTGAATTACTTCATTTTGTACCCTTACACATTCACCACACTAATAAAGTTTAATGGAATGTATCATAAAAATATCTCCGTCGCTCCATATCCGTACCGAGGATCATACTGATTGATGAAAGATTTCACTTCTCTGCGGGAATTGAGTATTTCATGGATTTCATCCTTAAGTTTTCCCTTCCCCACTCCATGAATCACAATCAGATTATGCTGATGATGCGCGATCGCGAGATCAAGATATTTTTCAAATGTATTCAGTTGTAATGTCAGCATTTCAAAGTTGGTCAGGTTTCTCCAGTCCGGCGTGAGTTTTTCGATATGCAGATCCACTTCATATTTTGCCGGCTCCAGATGCTGGCGACTCCGCTTCGCATCATAAAGCTTATTTCCGTTTCCGGTCCTCGCCTGATATTCCGGTTTGTCTTCTTCGAGTGCCTTATCCGGATAGCGTTCAAATAATTTATATGCAAAACTCGCTTCTCCCTTTTTCCTGATTTCCTCGATGCGTAAGAATACCTGCTTTGCTTTTAGTTTCAGGGAAGTTTCAAAATGCGGTGCTTTCGATTTTTCGGGTTGCAGCAGATTAAAATCGAGATCAAATACGGGCGCATCATTCAGGTTCTGGAAGGGAATATCGTGAAGGTAAAATTCCTTCGATGCCGGAATTTCATTATTCAGACTGAAATCAGGCTTGCCGCCATAGCTGAGTTTGTATTGAAAATGCAATCCCTTTTCGGTGTTATTCACGAGATAGATCTTCAGGCTTTCCACCACTTCATCTCCAAATTCATCATCATCTGAAACCGGTAAGATTCTCAGCCAGAAACCATCCGGCGGATGATTTGTTTTTTTAGTTTTATCCTTCGGTAGCTGATCGAGATATGTTTTTTCTTTTTTTAAGGGAAGAATTTTCTTTTCCGAAAACCTTTTGAAATAGGGAAAATCCAGCTGGTCGATATAGGCGGGAAACCTGACTCCGCGCACTTCTACCAGCACCATTTTATCATTGATCATTTCCACCACCTCACCTTCCTCATTGGAATGCAGCACGGTTACTTTATCTCCTGGTTCGAATTTCATGTTTTATGCCTGAAGCTCCAAGCCCAAAGCCTAAGACCGGGCTTAAAGCAAAAAGCATCTTTTTAAGATGCAAAATTAACACAGCAATTTCAGAATATGCAATATCAATGTCTTCAATTCTTTATATGATGAAGGTTTCTGAAAGCAGTCCCGCGCACCTTTTTTCCTTAATTCATTTGAAAGGATTTCCGGTACTGAAGTAGAAAAGATAAAGACAGGAATTGTACGAAATTTCTCAGAGTGTTGCATTTCATCCAGACATTCGAAACCGGTCTTTCTGGGCATATTCAGGTCCAGAATAACCGCTCCCGGAAGTTTTTCTGATTCATTGAGCAAATGAAAAAGATCATCCCCGTCATAAACGATCGTCAAATTCACTTTCAGAGAAAGTTCTGACAACGCCTGACGGAATAAGAGGCAGTCATCTTCATCATCGTCGGCCAAAACCAGATGCAAATAAGATTCCATAACCAGAGCTACGGTTTAGTGGGGTTAATCCGAACAGGAAGTTAAGACTTAATGAATAATTAAGAAAAGATCGTGGAACAAGTCCTAAGGGTATAAGAATTGTATCTGATTAATAAATCTTTTAAAATGGCAGAACAGAATACAATGCCGCCACAAAAACAGGAGCTCCCCGGATCCGAACAAAAAATGCACCCCCGGCCCATTTCGGATGACCCTACTTACAAAGGCAGCTGGCAGCTGAAAAATAAAGTGGCCCTTATTACCGGGGGCGATAGTGGTATCGGAAAAGCAGTCGCCATATTGTTTGCAAAAGAAGGTGCCAAAATTGCCATCGCCTATCTGAACGAAGAAGAAGATGCGCAGGAAACAAAAAAAATTATTGAAGGATACGGTGGAAGAGTCATTTTAATTCCAGGGGATATTGCCTCCAGGGAATTCTGCGATAATATGGTCAGGATCGTAGTGGATGAATATGGCCGGATTGATGTGCTGGTAAATAATGCCGGCCTTCAGTACACATCCAAGTCAATCACCGATATTACCGATGAACATCTGGAAGAAACTTTTGCTGTCAATATTCTTTCCATGTTCCGGATTACGCGGGCGGCTTTACCGCATATGAAAGAAGGCAGTTGCATCATCAACACAACATCAATCACGGCTTACGAGGGAAGCCCCGAATTACTTGATTATTCCGCAACCAAGGGCGCCATCGTCGCTTTCACCAGGAGTCTGGCAAAAAACCTGCGTGATAAAAAAATAAGAGTGAATGGCGTGGCGCCGGGACCAATATGGACTCCCCTGATTCCGGCGAGTTTTGATCCGGACAGAACGGAAAAGCACGGAGGCAAAACACCGATGGAAAGACCCGGCCAGCCTGTGGAAGTCGCTCCAAGCTATTTGTTCCTGGCCACAAAAGCATCATCTTATATGAGCGGTCAAATTTTGCATCCGAACGGAGGCACAGTGGTAAACGGATAATAAAAATTCAGTGATTTCAAATCGTGAAATACGCCGCGTGGCAGAAAGGGAACAATTGCGTTAACCCATTTTTTCGAAGTAAGAAAGAAGATAAGAACTTGTTTTGCCTTTTCCCGCTTTTGCGAGATCTGACGGAATTCCGGATGCGACAATCTTTCCTCCCTCATTACCTGCGCCGGGACCCATATCGATAACCCAGTCGCTTGCAGCAATTACCTGCATGTCATGTTCGACTGCGATCACCGTGTTGCCTGCATTCACCAGACGGTTGAGTTGGACTATTAATTTTTCAACATCTGACGGGTGCAAACCGGTCGTGGGTTCATCCAGAATATATAATGTGCGGCCATGCTGAATGCTTTGCAATTCTGTGGCGAGTTTTATACGCTGTGCCTCACCACCCGAAAGTTCTGTTGCGGGCTGGCCCAACCGGATATATCCAAGACCCACTTCGCGCAACACGGCCAGCGATCTTTGGACAGCCTGTGCTTTTGAAAAAAAATCAAATGCTTCATCTACCGTCAACGCCAGCACTTCCGATATATTTTTGGCCTGATAAGTTATTTCCAGGGTTTTACTATTATATCTTGACCCTTTGCAAGTGGGACAGGGAGAATAAACGCTGGGAAGAAAAAGCAGTTCAACCATTACAAACCCCTCTCCTTCGCAGGTTTCGCATCGGCCCTTCGGTACATTGAAAGAAAATCTTCCTGCATCATACCTGCGCGATTTGGCGAGTTTTGTGGTGGCGAAAATCTGTCGTACCGAATCAAACAAGCCCGTATAGGTTGCGAGGTTCGAACGCGGTGTTCTGCCGATTGGTTTCTGATCTACCTGAACCAGCCGGCGAATATTTTCCATCCCGCGGGTTATACGTCCTGCAGCACGGGATTTTTTTTCTTCATCAAGAGAATGAGCTTCCTCTTTTATATGCTCTCCAAAAAATGCCGTCACCAGGTCAATCAGTGCACGGCTTATAAGACTTGATTTGCCTGACCCGGAAATACCAGTCACAGATGTCAGTACGCCAAGTGGAAAATC
>DASXNJ010000386.1:0-27707 GCA_036495145.1 Puia sp. | reverse complement strand
CGGTTATTTTCTTTCAAATGGGCCAGGTGATCCCGCAGCAATGAATTATGCAGTAGAAACAGTCAAAAATATATTAAAGGAGGAAAAACCATTATTTGGTATTTGCCTGGGTCATCAATTGCTTGCCTTGGCCAAGGGAATACCCACTTTTAAGATGCATCATGGACACCGGGGCCTGAATCATCCGGTAAAGAACCTGGTGACAGGCAAATGCGAAATCACAACACAAAATCACGGATTTGGTATAGATCCGGTTTCAGTTAGAAAGAATAATGAAGTCGAAATAACCCATGTAAATCTGAATGATCTTTCAATTGAAGGGATACGATTGAAAAATAAGCCTGTATTTTCAGTTCAATATCACCCGGAAGCAACCCCTGGTCCACACGATAGCCGATATCTTTTTGACGAGTTCATAGAACTCATCCGGAAGGCGTAAGCCGGGATCTTGCCTGTCAGCGTATATGGCATTGGCCTTACTTTATGCATTAGGCTTAATGCTGTATTTTTGCTTTCTATTAAACCTCATTCTAAGTGGCATTAATCAAGAGTATTTCAGGGATCCGGGGGACGATTGGTGGTAAACCAGGTGAAAATCTGACTCCTTTGGATATAGTGCGTTTTACGGCAGCATATGGCACCTGGATAAAGGAATCCGTTTTCCATTCCAAAAAAATAGTCATTGGCAGGGATGGTCGTATCAGTGGAGAAATGGTACGAAATCTGGTGGTCAGCACATTAACCGGACTGGGGTTGGACGTACATGACCTTGGGTTGTCCACGACTCCTACAGTTGAGTTGGCGGTTGTCGGTGAGAAAGCTGCAGGAGGAATTATCATAACAGCCAGTCATAACGCGCAGGATTGGAATGCACTCAAACTTCTTAACGGGGCAGGTGAATTTATAAATTCAGAGGACGGTCTCTGGATACTGGAAAAAGCCGCCAGCGATTCTTTTTCATTTATCTCAGTTGATAAACTCGGGCAATACTCAGTAGATAACAGTTATCAATATAAACATATACAAGCGGTTTTAGACTACCCGTTGATTGATCTGCCGGCCATTCGGGCCAAACATTTTAAAGTGGTTATTGACACCATCAATTCAACAGGTTCTCTGTTCATACCGCCTTTGCTCAGGGCTCTTGGTGTGGAAAATATCCGGATTCTGAATGAAGATGTAAACGGAAAATTCGCTCATAATCCGGAACCTCTACCCGAAAATCTGTCAGCACTCAGTGCCGAAGTAAAAAAATCCGGAGCTGATCTGGGTATAGCCGTTGATCCCGATGTTGACAGACTTTGTTTTGTTTGTGAAGACGGGTCCATGTTTGGTGAAGAATTCACACTGGTGGCTGTAGCAGATTATGTGCTTTCAGAGAAGCCGGGGAATACAGTTAGTAACATGAGCAGCACGAAAGCCCTGAAAGAAATTACTTTGAAACATGGAGGGCAATATTTTCCGTCCGCGGTTGGCGAAGTGAACGTGGTAAGTAAAATGAAAGAAGTAAACGCCGTCATCGGAGGTGAAGGAAATGGTGGTATTATCGTCCCTGATCTTCATTATGGACGAGATGCCCTGATTGGTATCGGACTATTCCTGAGCGCGCTGGCACGGCACAAAAATGGCATGCGCTCATTCCGGTCGAAATACCCGGATTATTTCATCTCGAAAAATAAAATTGAACTGGAAAAAGGTGTAAATGTGAATAAGATATTTGATCAGATAAAGTCAAAGTATAAAAATCATCCGGCCAATACCGAGGATGGTTTAAAAATAGAATTTGATGAGGATTGGGTGCATCTCCGCACGTCCAACACAGAGCCCATCATCCGCATTTATGCGGAGAGCAATTTTGAAACAACCGCGAATAATATCGCCAGGCGCCTCATGAAAGATATTCAGGAGTTTATTTAAACTCGTAAATTTTTTTAATGGATGGAAACAATTTATTTTGATAATGCGGCTACAACGCCGTTGGATCCTTTAGTACTGGAAGCGATGATGCCCTACCTGACTGAAAAATTTGGTAATCCTTCATCCATTTATTCTTACGGCAGGGAAAGCCGCATGGCAGTCGAACAAGCCAGGAAAACAGTCGCGAAATTGATTCACGCAAATCCGGCTGAAATTTTTTTTACCAGCGGTGGAACTGAAAGCAGCAATGCAGCGATTCGCGCCGCCGTTCAGGACCTGAATTGCCGGCATATCATTACTTCACCTCTGGAACATCATGCAACACTTCATACAGTATCCTACTACCAGGAAAGGGGTGAAACAACCGTTCATTATCTCAATGTACTTCCAAACGGCCATGTGGATCTGGATCATCTGGACAAATTGTTAGAGAAACAGGATCAAAAAACCCTGGTTTCTTTGATGCATGCTAATAATGAAACCGGAAACCTTCTTGATATTTACCAGGTCGCTGAAATCTGTAAAAAATATGGCGCCATTTTTCATTCTGACACCGTCCAGACGCTTGGTCATTATGTTTTTGACCTGAAAAAATTACATATTCATTTTATCACCGGAGCTGCTCATAAATTCCATGGTCCCAAAGGAGTTGGTATTTTATATATCAATGAGATGCTTAAAGTAAAACCGAATATACACGGCGGAGCTCAGGAAAGAAATATGCGTGCAGGTACTGAAAATGTATATGGAATTGTTGGATTTGCAAAGGCGCTTGAACTGGCTTACGCAAAGCTGGAGAAAGAAAGTTTATATGTCGACGGTCTTAGGAAATATATGGCTGAAAAACTACTAGAGGAAATTCCGGGAGTCGAATTTAATGGTGATGCTTTTGGAAAAAGCCTGTATACAATATTAAGTGTCAGTTTTCCGAAATCAGAGAAAGCGGAAATGTTATTGTTCAACCTCGATATAAATCATATCTGTGCGTCCGGGGGAAGTGCATGCACCAGCGGTGCCCAGCAGGGTTCTCATGTGATTCGTGCTATTTATCCCGAGTCGGACAGATCGGTCGTCCGGTTCTCTTTCAGTGCCAATAATACCAGAAATGAAATTGATGAAGTAGTTGAGAAATTAAAAACGCTCGTTTAATCAGGTGCATAAAAAAACCCAGTCACTACGCTGGATCTTTTTATGTGTGTTTTAGTCTAAATCTTCGAAAGGGATCAAGATGGATCTTGGACCAAAAACGGGCTCTTCAACTCCAAATTTACACCTATTCTCTTTTGGATTTCCAAATTCATATTTAAAACTTTTTCACAGTTAAGGTCTTTCTGAAATGTTAACATTTCATTTTATTCCCGCTTAAAAGTTTTTTACAATCAGTAATTGACTCTTAACATTTTGGCCATTGGCGGAAAACCTTGCTACATAGGTTCCGGTGGCCAGGTTTCCTGATTTTGAAACCTGCACATTCTGGCGCCCGTTTAGAGATGACCAATTTGTTTCGCTGATTTTATTTCCTGAAAGGTCGAAAAATTCCATTTTAACATCACGGAGGTTTTTATCCGATTCAATAAATAATATATTGTTCTGAACAATTGTCGGATAAATCCTCGTTCCGCTAATCACCATGTTATTGATCTGTATAACAGGGGTCTGATTGGATGATCCGTCTTTTCCAATTACCCTGACACGATAAAAAGAAATACCTGATAAAGGATGAACATCAGCGTACTGATAATTTAACTGAAAGTCGTTTGTATTGATCGTCATCTTCGATTTGATTTGATCTATATCAAGGAAATTCACTCCGTCACTGCTGCGTTGTATTTGATAATGGTCAACGCCAGATTCCATCATGGTTGCCCAAGTCAAATCAACCTGTTGGTCATTAAACACCCCTTTAAAATTTTTGAGTGTCATGGCCAATACAGCACCGTTGGTAGTTTGATCATCTGCAGGGACACAACATGCAAAGCTTAATGTGCCGGCGATGATCAGGGTGAAAGAAAGGAAAATTGTTTTCATAAAAATTGGTTACTCTTCTCTATAGCCAAAGCCGATGCCATAATCATAATTAATTGAAAACCATTATTTTATACTCGTATTTTGATACCTTTTTATTCCCAATGAGGGAATATTTTACTGAAATGAGCCTGCTTTCTTTTTAAGTTTTTTAATTTGAAATGGTTCATTCTATCTTGTAGGATCTAGATAAACAATGCCAAAAACTGCCGCTTTAAACCAAAGAATATATTCGATTGATATTTTAAGAGGAGCCGTTATGATTATCATGGCGCTGGATCATGTCCGGGATTATTTTCATCAAACCGCATCCATAGATTCTCCAACGAATTTATTGACTACAACACCACTTTTATTTTTCACAAGATGGATTACGCATTTCTGTGCT
This sequence comes from Puia sp., assembly GCA_036495145.1. Taxonomy (GTDB): domain Bacteria; phylum Bacteroidota; class Bacteroidia; order Chitinophagales; family Chitinophagaceae; genus Puia. The sequence goes on along the minus strand of DASXNJ010000386.1, from coordinate 23,377 downwards.
CCTACATTTGTTTTTCTTGCGGGTGTTTCAGCTTATTTGTCAGGACGAAAAAAAAATGCAAAAGATCAGTGCGTATTCCTTTTAAAAAGAGGATTTTGGTTAATATTTATTGAGATTGCCATTGTTACACTCGGTTGGACCTTTGATCCCCTGTATCATGTGTTAATTCTCCAGGTAATCTGGGCTATCGGCATTAGCATGATAATTTTAGGATTAATGATATGGTTGCCCGTTAATGTCATTCTGTTCCTGGGATTATTAATTATTTGTTTTCACAACCTGCTCGATGATGAAGAAATCATGAGGAACGGAAAGGTCGGCATTCTATGGGATCTGATGCATCATGGAAATTTCGAGGCAATCAAATTTGCGCCTGAACATATTTTTCTTTTGGTTTATCCATTTTTGCCATGGACTGGAATAATGTTGCTGGGTTATGGAATCGGTAAAATATTTACAGGCAGTTTTTCTCCGGGGCGAAGAAGGAAGATTCTGTTTATAAGCGGTTCTGTATTTTTTCTTGTTTTTTTTATTCTTCGATCCTATAACCACTATGGAGATCCTGCGCATTGGGGTATGCAAAGAACCCAATTATTCTCTTGGCTTTCATTTATCAACCTGACCAAATATCCGCCATCAACGGATTATATCGCTCTTACCATTGGAGTAGCCATGATTGTGCTTGGATTACTTGACAGGGTTTCTGACAAATCATTCGCTTTTATTAAAGTATTTGGGCGCGTTCCTTTTTTCTTTTATGTCCTCCATATTTACCTCATACATACGCTTACCGTAATATTGTTCTTTATGCAGGGTTATACTCAAAAAGACATCGCACCACAACGGTCACCATTTTATTTCCGGCCTGATCAATTTGGGTTTGGTCTGGCTGGCGTCTACCTGTTATGGCTTGCTGTTATAATGATTTTGTATCCATTCTGCAAATGGTATGACAATTACAAATCCACACATATCAAATGGTGGCTTAGTTATATTTGAAATTTATTGAAGTAACCCTTTTATATCATTTAATTTAAGTAAGGCTTCGACGGGCGTCAGCCGGTTTATATCCAGATCATTGAGCATCTTTCTGATCTGTTCAAACATTTCCGTATGAGCGTCGAAAATGGAGAGTTGCAACTTGGGAACCGATATTTTTTTTACACTGTCCTTCAGGTTATTTTCGCCGCCTCTGCTTTCTTCCAGCTGTTTCAGAATCTGGTTCGCCCGGTCTATCAGGGAAGCCGGCATGCCAGCCATTTTTGCTACATGAATACCGAAACTATGGGTAGATCCTCCGGGGGCGAGTTTACGCAGGAAAATAATTTTATTTCCCATCTCCCGACTCGTGATATGATAATTTTTGATTCCGGGAAATAAGTTTTCCAATTCATTCAATTCATGATAATGTGTTGCAAAAAGAGTCTTTGGTTTGTGCAAAGACTGATGCAGAAATTCCGCGATACTCCAGGCAATTGAAATACCGTCATATGTCGATGTGCCTCTTCCGATTTCATCCAGAATAATAAGACTGCGGGCAGTAATATTATTCAGAATGCTGGCTGTTTCATTCATCTCTACGAGAAAAGTTGACTCGCCACCACTTACATTATCGGACGCACCTACACGTGTGAATATTTTATCGGTTAATGGTATTTTAGCATGAGATGCCGGAACAAAGCTTCCCATATGACTCATGAGCGTAATGAGTGCTACCTGGCGAAGAAGGGCTGATTTGCCGCTCATATTCGGACCGGTCAGAATAATAATCTGTTGGGTCGATGGGTCCAGTAACACGTCATTGGGGATATATTCGTCTCCCGGAGGGAGATTTCTTTCGATTACGGGATGACGGCTTTCGGTGAGTTCAAGTATCGCTTCTTCCTGGATAACAGGCTTCTTATAGTTTGATCTCAGGGCATTACCTGCAAAACAAAGCAGACAATCCATGGTCGCAATGATGGTACAATTTACCTGTATGGGTGAAATATATTCCCGCAGCGTGAACATCAGTTTATCATAGATGAGGGATTCAATCGCCTGGATTTTTTCTTCTGCTCCAGTGATTTTTTCTTCATATTCTTTTAGTTCTGGCGTAATATATCTTTCCGCGTTGCTAAGGGTTTGTTTGCGAATCCAGGATTCCGGTACTTTATTTTTATGGGAATTGGTTACTTCCAGGTAGTAACCGAATACATTGTTGAAGCTGATCTTTAAGGATGTAATCCCTGTTGAGATCGATTCCTTTTGTTGTAATTCGGCCAGGTATTGTTTTCCGTTGGAAGCAATATTGCGAAGCATATCGAGCTCTTCATCCACCCCCGGCTTTATTAAATTTCCTTTTGATACGAGGGCAGGCGGGTTGTCAACTAACTCGGCAAGAATCTGGTCAGCCATTGGTATACAGGGATTCAAAACGGCTGCCAGTCTTTTTAGATAAGGCTCGGTACTGTTTATGCTGATTTGTTGAATATGGGAAATCTCAAGAAGGCCACGGCCAAGCTGTAAAACTTCCCTTGGATTAATTTTTTTTGAAGGAATGCGAGAAAGCATTCTTTCTATATCCCCGCATAATTTAATGTGATGTGTAAGTTTTGTTCGCAGATCAGTTTCCCGGATTAAATATTCTACCAGATCGAGCCTTTCTCTGATGGGAATAAGATCTTTTAACGGCATAAGCATCCAGCGTTTCATCATTCGGGCGCCCATGGGTGATACCGTGTTGTCGAGAGTTCTTAATAAAGAAAATTGCTGATCGGTTCCGGGAAGAAGTTCAAGATTACGAACTGTAAACTGATCCATCCACAAATAATTCTCCCTTTCCAGTCTTTGTATCGTTGTGATATGCTGAAGATTCGGATGTTCCGTTTCTTTGAGGTAGTGAATGATAGCACCTGCAGCAATAATACCCTGAGGAATTCCTTCAATTCCAAAACCCTTTAGCGAATGTGTTTGAAAATGCCTTTGTAAAATTTCTTTCGCATATGCTTCATCAAATACCCAGCTTTCGAGTGAATATGTATAGAACCGGTCACCATAAGTCTCTTTAAATATTTTCTGATAATTCCGCTGGAATATTACCTCTGCGGGCTGAAGCGTTTGTAGCAGTTGATCGATGTAGTCAGGGCTGCCCTCAGTCGTAAAAAATTCTCCCGTGGAAATGTCAAGGAAAGCAATACCCTGAAGGGTTTCTCCAAGCTGAATCGCTGCCAGGAAATTGTTGCTTCGGTGTTCCAGCAGCTTATCCTGTGTGGCTGTTCCCGGAGTAACCATTTCTGTTATTCCCCGTTTTACAATGCCCTTGGCCAATTTAGGATCTTCAAGCTGATCACAGATGGCAACACGGAAACCTGCTTTCACCAGTTTATGCAAATAGGTATCCAATGCGTGATGAGGAAAACCGGCCAGTTCACTGGATGTTGCTGATCCGTTGTTCCTTTTGGTAAGCGTGATTCCCAGAATTCGGGAAGCATGTATGGCATCTTCTCCGAAAGTCTCATAAAAATCTCCCACGCGGAACAATAGTAGGGCATCCGGATATTTTTGTTTGATCGCCCGGTGCTGCTGCATTAAGGGAGTGTCTGTTGAAATTTTTGACATGCCGGATATCTGATCGTTTAAACAGCTGCTTTTCGTGCAGGATGCGGCAAATGTAAGAAAGCGATTCTCAAATATTACGGGGTTTCCCACCTTGTGAACAACTTAAAAATTCACAGAAAACTCCCAGCAGCAGGAGTTCCAACAACATGTAAGAAGGGTTTTTTGAATACAATAAGTGATATATAAGTTTTGCAAAAAAGGAATCAGTTGAGGGTGTCAGTTCTGAGCCATCATTAATAAACAGCTTTAGGCTTAACTTTGTAGAATGCGAAAACTTCGGATGGACGAACTTCCGCGTAAGAGCAATTCCGAATTTCGGGAATCGGAGAAGCTGCCAGTGGTGCTTCTTTTGGAAAATATCAGAAGTATGCATAATGTGGGAAGCGTATTCAGAACGGCAGATGCTTTTCTTGCTGAGGCTATTTACCTCTGTGGTTATACTCCCCAGCCACCCCATCGGGATATCCATAAAACGGCCCTCGGCGCTACGGAAACGGTGGTTTGGAAGTATGTGGAGAAATCGACAGACGCGGTAAAATACCTGAAAACGGCCGGATATAAAATTCTGGGTGTGGAACAGGTTTTCAACAGTATGCCACTTCAGCAACTTAGATTGGAATCAGGAGATAAGATAGTATTGATTTTTGGAAATGAAGTAGAGGGTGTAAGTGAAGAAATATTGGAATATTGTGATGGTTGCATTGAAATTCCTCAGTTTGGAATGAAGCATTCGTTGAACGTTTCTGTGGCCGCAGGGATGGTTCTATGGGAATTGGTAAGAGCGGTCGTTTAACAATCATTATATAAAGACTGTATGTCCGGATTTAGAAATTATCTGAGCCTTATAAAATTTTCACATACTTTATTTGCATTGCCCTTCGCGATGATCGGATTTTTTCTGGGAATATTTGGAACAAGAATAATTCACGAAGGGAACTCGCCGGGCACGGTTCAATTAATACTACGTTTTGGATTGGTATTGATCTGTATGGTATCGGCGAGAAGTGCGGCGATGGCGTTTAACCGTTATCTGGACAGGAATTTCGATGCCAGAAATCCCAGGACCGCCATCCGGGAAATTCCACGTGGCATCATTGCACCCAATAATGCACTTCGTTTTGTGATTATTTGTTGTGCGATCTTCGCGATTACCTGCCGGTTCATCAATCCGATTTGTTTTTACCTTTCACCCGTAGCATTGTTTGTAATTTTATTTTATAGTTATACCAAACGCTTTACAGCATTATGTCACGTCGTGCTGGGCCTTGGTTTATCGCTCGCTCCCATTGGCGCCTTCCTCGCCGTGACCGGTCATTTTGAACCACTACCACTGCTTTTTTCCGGCGCAGTCATTTGTTGGGTCAGTGGCTTTGATATTATTTATGCTATGCAGGATGTTGAATTTGATAAATCAGAAAATCTATATTCCATTCCGGCGGCTCTGGGCAAAAAAAATGCGCTGCGAATTTCCGTTTTACTTCATGTGCTTAGTGTTGCGTTTGTAGTCGGTGCGGGATTTGTCGGTGGCTTTGGCGAATGGTACTGGGTGGGAATATTTCTTTTTACCGGCATGCTCATATATCAGCATTTGATAGTTAAACCAAATGATCTGAGCCGGGTAAACCTGGCCTTTATGACAGCTAATGGAATAGCCAGCGTGGTTTTTGCTTTTTTTGTGATTGCTGACATCTATATAACTCATAAACATTGGTAACGCATGGCGAGAATTTTGGCTATTGACTATGGTTTGAAAAGGACTGGTATCGCTGTTACAGATCCATTGCAAATTATCGCTTCAGCCCTGACTACCATTGAATCAGCAAAGATTTTTACTTTCCTGGGAGAATATTTCAAAAAAGAAGAAGTCGAATTGATATTAATCGGCGATCCCCGGAACCTGGATGATAGTCCCACGGATATTTCGGAGGATGTACACCGAATCATCAATATTTTGCGAAAAAAATTCCCGGAAATTCCTGTAAAAACGGTAGACGAAAGGTATAGTTCGCTGATGGCTTCCCGGGCATTGGTTGATATGAATATGAAAAAAAACCGCCGGCGTGAAAAAGGTATTGTTGATCAGGTGGCTGCGACCATGATGTTGCAGGAATACCTCTTGAAAGCCTGAACGTTTATTGCGCAACCAATGAAGACGTCTTACCTGACTGACAGGTCCAGTATAAAACCGGAAATTTTTCATATTTTCTTTGATAAACGTTGCACTCTACGCTTTAAGCTTTAGTCTTAAAAACGTAAATTTGCTCCATGATACTTCCGATCGTTGCTTATGGTGCGCAGGTTTTAAGAACCCGGGGGGCAGAAGTGAAACCTGAATATCCCGGACTGGAAAAGCTGATCGAAGATATGTGGGAAACCATGTATGAAAGTAGCGGGGTGGGTCTGGCAGCTCCCCAGATAAACAAATCAATCCGTTTGTTTGTCATTGACAGCACCCAGATTTTTACAAACCTGGAAGACGATGAGCAGGGTAAATATCCGGATGCGCCTGGTCTGAAGGAAGTTTTTATAAACGCAAAGATCATCAAATTAAATGGTGAGTCGTGGCCTTATACCGAAGGCTGTTTGAGTATTCCCAAAATCAGGGAAGAAGTTTTACGTAACGAAGAAGTGGAGATTGAATATGACGATCAGCAATTTCAACATCATATAAAAACATTCAACGGCTTAACGGCCCGTGTGATCCTCCATGAATATGATCACATTGAAGGAAAATTATTCATCGATTATCTTAAACCGCTAAAGAGAAAACTGCTAAAGGGAAAGCTTGATGATATCTCCAGGGGTAAAATCAATGTGGACTATAAGATGAGTTTTTCAAGTTGATTTCCGAAGATTCATAAAATATCAGTCTTGTACAATTTTCTTCTTTAAGCGATTTTTACGAGCTTATGTTTTTGATCTGTTTGAATAATTTCGCCATTTGTCTATCAGATCCTTCATGTCTTCCGGTAATTCACTTTCAAATAGTACTTCCTGATTTGTCGCCGGATGAATAAATCCAAGTGTTTTAGCATGCAAAGCCTGCCGCTGGCAAATTTCAAAGCATTTTTCAACAAATTGCCGGTATTTATTAAAGACAGTACCTTTTAAGATTTTATTTCCGCCATAGGTTTCATCATTGAATAGCGGATGACCGATAGATTTCATATGGACGCGGATCTGATGTGTACGGCCGGTTTCCAGAACACATTTTATCAGGGTTACATAGCCAAATCTTTCCAGGACTTCATAGTGCGTAATGGCTTCTTTTCCGTAGTCTCCTTCCGGATATGCTTCAAATAATTTTCGGAAGCGAAGGTGCCTGCCCACATGTGCTATGATAGTGCCCTTATCTTCTTTTAGATCTCCCCAAACGAGAGCCTGATATTCGCGCTTTATTGAATGGCTGAAAAATTGTTTGGCCAGACTTGCCACTGCGCGGCTCGTTTTGGCAAGAACCAAAAGACCGCTTGTATTTTTATCTATCCGGTGAACCAATCCGAAGCGCGGCAAAGTTTCTTCTGAAATAGTCTTATTTTCTTCCTGTAAATAATAGGCGACTCCATTTATTAATGTGCCGGAATAATTTCCTGAGGCCGGATGAACAACCAGTCCCGGGGGCTTATTAATAATAAGTATTTCTTCATCTTCATAAAAGATATTAAGCGGCATTTTCTCCGGAATAATGTTTTCCCCAACTTTCTCTTTGTCAGAAAAGCAAACAATGTTGTCCCCGGGCCGGACTTTGTAGTTGGCTGAAGCCGGTTTGTTATTTACCAATACCCTTCCACCGTCGATTGCCTGCTGTACCTTATTCCGCGAGATATTTTCAATACGCGCTGTCAGGAATTTATCCAGTCGTATCGGTTCCTGACCACCGCTTACAACCAGGTTCATTCGTTCATATAATATTTCAGAAAATTCGGAAGGATCTTCTTCATTTATCTGCGTGCCGGATGTAGCGTCTGATTCTTCCGGGATAATGTGGTTTGCAATTTCCGGATGCTGCTTTCCAAATCCGTTCGATTTTTTGGGCATACAGACAAAAATACATCCTTATGCCCAAAGGTTAAAACGTAAAGTATGACGCTGTATTTCAGGGTTTGGATCAGGCAGTGTATGAAGTCTATAGGTCGTTTTAAGCTTTTAAACGTAATTTTGCAGGATGCAAAAGCAGCCGGTTTTTTTTAGTGACCTGGGCATGATGGGATACACAGAAGCATGGGAATATCAGGAAGGCCTGCTCAAACAAAACGTGGATATCAAAACCAGATATCACGCTCCAAAAGATAAGCAGAGAAAAAATACAACCAATTACCTTCTTTTTGTAGAACATCCGCCGGTGTATACGCTCGGTAAAACAGGGCACGAAGAGAATGTGTTATTGGATGAAGAGCAACTCATGGAGCGGGGTATTTTATTCGTAAAGACAAATCGTGGCGGCGATATAACTTTTCACGGACCGGAACAAATCGTTGGGTACCCTATTCTTGACCTGGAGAAATTTGGGACCGATATTGGTAAATATCTGCGGAATCTGGAGGAAATAATCATACGGACTTTAAATGACTATGGCATTCTGGGTGAACGATCGAGTGGTGAAACCGGAGTTTGGCTGCAGCCGGGTGTTGTGGGTATGGAAAGAAAAATCGCAGCATTTGGAGTGAGGTGCAGTCGTTGGATCACCATGCATGGATTTGCCTTTAATGTAAATACGGATCTGCAATATTTTGATGGAATTATTCCCTGCGGAATCAAAAATAAACAGGTTACCTCACTGGCTCGCGAACTTGGTCACAGAATTGAACTGACAGAAGTTAAAGATAAAATCAAATTGCATTTTGAAGAAGTTTTTGATGCTGAGTTGAAAACAGCAGATATTATTGTTCCCGCGGAATAAGGAGTTTATTTTTCTCTATTAGTTTTCCGTCTTCATACAATTCGAAACGGAACCATCCGGCATGTCCGAAATTGGTTTTATCGATAATAAGTAAAGTATCTTTGATATCCTTCACGTTCATTACCTCAGTATTGTCCTGTTCAAAAAAGGTTACGTTATATTTTTTTGTCTTGCAATCCCGCAAGGCTATGGAAATGTTACCATCTTTAGTTGTAAATACATAGGGAGAAATCTTATAAACTTCTTTGGGCTCCTTGTAGACTTCCACATAGGGTTTAATCTGCAACGTATCGGCATTTACAAAATACAGGGTGTCTTTGGTTTGTTTTACCAGAGAATCACTAAAGTGCCGAACCTGATAGCCTTCGAGTTGCATAATTACAGAATCCCGTCTTTTCACAAATAATATTTTTTCTACTGCTATCGTTGGGGATTTGATTTTTCCGGGATTCGTTACAGAAGGTCTTCTCATGCTCGAATTATCCATCATGTAGTAAATCCTGGAATTGTCTATTTTAGGCAGAATCAGGTATTTCTCTTCTTCCGTGGGTTTTACAGCGGGAGGCACGGGATCGGTTTTCCCAGCACCTGTCGTATTTTCCGGGGATGTCGACTTTCCTGTTTCCAAACCGGCAGTCTGTGCAACAGGCGGAGCCGGCGCGGACAGTTTTGGCTTGGTTTGCCCCTGAACAGTTTTTTGTTTCATCCCATGTGCCTGTTTGGTGGCCCCGGTAACCGGTTGTTCGGCCCGTTCTAAAACGGGTCTTCTTGATTTAGTGAACATGTATTTACTGTTCGGGAACAAAATAAAGATCCGGTAATAGATTTTAGAACTGCCGGGTTTACTATCAACAAAGCCGTTTTCGGGAATTTGAGGATCCGGAACCGTGATAAGTGTTGTGAAATTTCGCAGGCTGTCGGCAGACCTTTGAATGCTGATCTGGTTAATGGCAGGGTAGCCGTTTCTCCAGCTAATCAGGACTTTACCGCTGGACTTCAGTGAGGCTGTAAAACCGGGAAGGGTATCCTGTGCTTTGGCAAAGGGCAGATTGAATATGGAAATTAAGGACAGCGCAAAAAAGAAACGCATGGCACGAACTTATCTTTAATCTAGGTCCCGGCAAAGATAAGGGAAGCCCTTATTTTGACCCCTTAAAACCCAAGCAGGCCCGTTGTTAAGGAACGGTTTCCCTGAAGACCTCCGGTGTGTAAAACGAGTATCCGGCTACCCGGCGGAAATAATTTCATTTCCGCCAGTCTTATAACGGCAAAAAACAATTTTCCGGTATATACAAAGTCAGTTGGAATACCAGATTCTGCGTATGTTCTGTTCATAAATCCCGTCAACGAAGCATCGAATTTTGCATATCCCCCGAAATGATATTCATGGACCATCTGAACATGAGCCAGCCTGGTTTTGTCATTTACCCAGTTAATATCCATTGGTTCCAGATTCCCGGTGCCTTTCAGTATGGAGATACCGATTATTTTTTGATTCTGTCCGGTGCTGTTGATTAATCCTGCCAGCGTAGTACCGGTACCAACTGCTGTACAGAAATGAGAATACTTTTGTTTCGGTACAAGGGACAGGATTTCTTCAGAACCTTTTATGCCTTCAACGCCTGCTCCTCCTTCCGGAATGAGGATTGAATCAGGATAATTCTCATTTTTCTTACTTATGGGGTTTTTTATACTATCGTGCGTGGTGCTCGGCTTTTTTTTCAGGTCGAATTCTGAACGGGAAAGGAAAACCAATTTCATTCCATAATCTTTTATGGTGTTCAGCGTATGTGAAAGTTTAGGAGGTTCTTCTCCGCGAATGAATCCGATGGAGTTTAGCCCTCGTAAGCTGGTCATCGCGGCAAGAGCGAGCAAATGATTAGAGTATGCGCCTCCAAAACTTACGAGCGTTTGCTTATTTTCCTGCCTTGCTTTTTCAATATAGTATTTTAATTTGAACCATTTATTTCCTGAAATATCAGGATGAATTTTATCCAGTCTCAGAACATCAACCTGTAATTCATTTTGGCGGAATATCTGATGATCCCATGAATCCAGGCTGATATTTTTAAGATCGGGTCTAAAGTTGGTCACGATAATTCTTATTCTATTTTATGTTTATTATTTAATTTCGCCTCGCATTAAAATTACGGTAATGAAACCAACCTTATTGATTCTTGCAGCAGGTATGGCATCGCGTTATGGTAGCATGAAACAAATACAATCATTTGGCCCTTCGGGGGAAACGATTATGGATTATTCCATTTATGATGCAATTCAAAGCGGATTTGAGAAAATAGTTTTTATCATCCGAAAGGATTTTGCGGAAGACTTCAAAAATATTTTTGAACCGAAATGGGGCAAAAAAGTTGAAACGGAGTACGTGTACCAGGAGCTGGACTCCTACCTCGAAGGATATCAACCTCCGCCAGACCGAACCAAACCATGGGGAACCGCACATGCTGTTCTCTGCGCAAAATCGGTGGTCCGCGAACCGTTTGCTGTAATTAATGCCGATGACTTCTATGGCAGAGATGCATTTGAAAAAGCCTATAAATTTCTGACAACAGCCTGTAATGCCACAACCTATAGTATTATAGGATATGATTTGTCTAAAACGCTTTCTGAAAACGGTTCTGTAAGCAGGGGGGTATGTGAGGTCGATATGGATAATAACCTGGTTTCCATTCATGAAAGAACTAAGATATATCGGAATGAAAAGGGAGCCATTACCTACGAAGATGGAGGGACAACTTTTCAGGTTCCGGATAATTCAAAAGTTTCTATGAATTTCTGGTGCTTTGATCCATCTGTTTTTGCGTTTATTGAAAAAATATTTAAGGAATTTCTTGCCAAAAGCGGAAAAGAATCAAAGTCGGAATTTTTTATCCCTATTATCGGAGATCGTTTTATTCACGAGGGCAAGGGTCAAATCAAAATTATACCCACAGCTGCCAGCTGGTTTGGCGTTACCTATAAAGAAGATGCCCCATCTGTTCAGGAAAGCATAAACCAACTGGTATCTTCGGGCTTATACCCGGCGAAACTTTATTAAGAGTATAAGAGTATGGGAGTATACGAGTATAGGAGTATAGGAGTGAAGAGTTGATATTAACTCTTATACTTTTAACTTTCCTAGTAGCTTTTTACGAGATAGATAAATTCTTGTATTTTTTTAATCTGTTGAACACGATCCATGTTTTTTACGTTGGATATCTGAGGTAAATGAATCGATGTAAAACTGGAATCCGTTTTTGAAACAAGCGTGGAATCCTTTTTCATATCATCCAGCGCGATATAAATATTTTTAGAGCGGATTGCAAATACGGCGCCCTGAACATGCTCCTGCCGGTTACTCAATACTCCAATCACTTCGCCATTTTTATCAAGAACAGGCCCTCCACTATTTCCGGGATTTGCTGCCACGGCGATCTGGCAGGTTAAAGAATCGCCGCGATATCCGGTTTTTGCACTTAAATATCCCTCTCCATATACAATTTCATCTCTCGGATATCCAAGTGTGAAAATGGCTTCGCCCAGATCAATATTTCCCTTATTAATAGCATAAGGTAAGACAGCCGGGGCTTTAAAATTACTGTCCACGATCTTCAGAAAAGCCAGGTCAGCAGCATTATTTATGTAAACAATTTTCGTGTTGAATTCCTGTCCCTTATTATTTTGAACAACTACAACTGTAGAATTGCCGATTACATGGGCATTTGTAACAATAAATCCCTTTGAATCAATCATAAATCCGGTACCGCCCTTGATTTCAGTTTCGGCAGGAGCAGGTCCCTTCACAGGCAGCTTGTTATTCAGACTTTCATTGATAGACTTTTGAACTTTTTTAAATTCGGAAAATTGTCTGCTCAACACCTGCAACTGGGTGTTTGGAGTCCTTGGTGCATAATAAGATGTTAAGCTGCTAATGGTGAGCGCAGTAATTGCGGCAATGGAAGCAGCTACCGCCACAGTTTTTCGATATTTTATCCATAGACGGCGGACTTTTGTTTCTTTCGATTGTTTGATTTGTCCTGTCTCAAAAAGTTCATTATGCACATCCTGCAAAGTGGATTTTATATTTTTCCGGTCTCCGAATTTTTCCATCATATGTAGAAAAACGGTGTGCTCGACAACCATTTGATCAATCCCGGGATTGGATTTTCTGAGTTCTTCGAAAAATTTTCTTTCCTCGGGAAGCATTTCTCCCCGGATATACCTTTCAATTGATTCCAATATCAAACGCTCGTCCATTTCTTTTATGAGTTGTTATTGTTATTGCTATGATAACTTCCGAAGAATATTTTTTTCAAACGCATCAGACATTTGTATTTCTGATTTTTGGCATTATCTGCGTTTGTATATCCAAATTCCTTCGCAATTTCGGACATGTTTTTTTTTCTTATATAATAACTCTCCAGTAATTCCTTGCACGGTTCACCAAGATTTTGCAATGCCTGCTCCATCATTTCGAAATCCGCCGTTCTGTGTTCATACATTTCCAGGTCGTCATCCGTCGCAATCGTTTCAGGTGCATTGGCCAGGTCACCGGAAAACCGGGCATAATATGCCAGTTTTTTCAGCCATAACCGCCTGCAGACCGCGTATATATAAGTTTTCAATTGCGCATGCAATTCAAAACTTCCGGATTTCGCTTTCTCGTATAAAACGATAATAGCTTCCTGAAAAACATCCCGCGCGTCGTCTGAAGTTCCGTTATTATTAATTACCAGGGTTTGAATCATGCTGTAATGCACCCGGTAAATCGTCTCAATCGCTTTTCGGTCGTTTTCTGCCAGGCCCTTCAATAGCACCAGTTCATTGCTGTCCGTCGTCACGCAGTACAATATTTAATACTGAAAGTAAAGAATCGTAACCCATAACAAAATCGAAAAGCTGAAAAAACATGAATAATAACCGTTTCTTTCAACTAATGACATTCATAAACGAGCGATATTTTACCGATAAACGTCTTATAATCAATGTATTAAGTAGTTGTGAATAAAATACCCTGAATTTTAGCAACGCTGAAAGGTTACTTTTTTTCAAATGCTGTATTAACATTAAATCATTCACACACAAACAAATAACAATGAAAAAACTTTTGGTCATTTTTGCAATCGGCGCTTTTGCAGCCTGTAATGGTTCGGCAAGCACAGAATCTAAGGTTGATTCTACAGCATCTGTAGCTAAAGACAGCGTGACTGCTATTGCTGATTCAGCAAAAACTGCAATTGACTCTACCGCTTCTGCTGCAAAAGACAGTCTGAAGGCTAAGGTTGATTCAGTAAAAAAGAAATAAATATTTTCTTTGGTAAACAGTCGTTAGAGGAAGGCCATCTCTTTTTATTTCGAAGTACGGGATAAAAAGAGGTGGCTTTTTTATACGATTTTCTTTTTGAGATTTTGATCAATCGCGTCCAGAAAATCTTCAGTATTCAGATAATCCTTTCCGGCGGTTATTTTATTTCCGTATAGACATACGGCAAGGTCTTTTGTCATTTTCCCGCTTTCTACGGTTTCGATACAAACCTGTTCAAGAATTTCACAAAACCGTATGAGTTCTTTATTATTATCCAGTTTACCACGAAATCCAAGACCCCGTGTCCAGGCAAAAATAGACGCAATGGGATTTGTGGAAGTTGGTTTGCCCGCCTGGTGATCACGGTAATGTCTTGTAACTGTTCCATGCGCGGCTTCTGCCTCCATAATCTTTCCGTCCGGGGTGATAAGTACTGATGTCATCAGACCAAGCGAACCAAAACCCTGCGCAACCGTATCACTCTGTACATCGCCGTCATAATTTTTGCATGCCCATACAAAGTTTCCGTTCCACTTCAACGCGCTGGCAACCATATCATCGATCAGGCGGTGTTCGTATGTAATGTTGGCTTCTCTATATTTTTGTTTGAATTCCTGCTGATAAATCTCTTCAAAAATATCTTTGAATCGTCCGTCATATTTTTTAAGAATGGTATTCTTTGTGGAAAGATAAAGCGGCCATTTTTTACTGAGAGCCATATTGAAACAACTTCTGGCAAATCCACGGATGCTTTCGTCTGTATTGTACATGGACAGTGCAACACCATCCCCTTTGAAATCGTATACTTCAAACACTTGCGGATTACTTCCGTCTGCAGGTGTAAATGTCATCGTAAGTTTCCCTTTTCCTTTGATGATAGTATCCGTTGCGCGATACTGATCACCAAATGCATGTCTTCCCACAATGATCGGTGCCGTCCAATTTGTAACCAGCCGGGGTATGTTTTTTATAACAATTGGCTCACGGAATACGGTTCCATCCAGAATATTGCGAATAGTACCATTCGGACTCTTCCACATTTGTTTCAAATGAAATTCTTCGACGCGGGCTTCATCCGGTGTAATAGTCGCGCATTTAATACCCACACCTATTTTTTTGATGGCATTGGCTGCATCAATTGTTATCTGGTCACTTGTTTGATCCCGCGACTCGATGCCCAAATCATAATATTTTATATCTAATTCCAGATAAGGAAGTATTAGTTTGTCTTTTATAAACTTCCAGATAATTCTTGTCATTTCATCTCCGTCCAATTCGACAACGGGATTAGCAACTTTAATTTTATTAGCCATGGAAATTAATTTTTACAGAAAAGTCAGCAAACCTACATGAATTGAAGCAATTCACAAAGCAGGAAGGGTGAAAGCGCAGGGCGTAGTATATTCTGAGATAAAAATTTGCCGCGTTTCGTCCAACTTGGTATCTTGGGTACCCAAACTTCTTTCTATGGATTTAATTGATATCGTAAAATCTTACCTATCAAATTATGTTTCACTGAACGAACAGGAATTCAACTTTCTTTCCAGTTTATTCGAACTGCGGAATTTTGGAAAAAGAGATAAACTCGTAGAGGAAGGGGAAGTCGAAAAATATTTGAATTTCATTTTACAGGGACTGGCAAGAAAGTTCTTTATCAGAAAGAATGAAGAGATGGTTATGCAGTTTTCAAGGGAAAATGAAATTATTTGCTGTTATGATTCTTTTATGTCCGGGGAACCATCCAATTTCTCAGTAGAAGCCCTCGAACCCATGGTCGTCGTATCCATCACCCACGATAACGTTGAAAAGCTGTATGAATTTAGTCCGAAGATGGAAAGACTTGGCCGTTTGATTGCTACCCAGGAATATCTCAAAAAAGAGAGTTTCGAGTATAACCGGGTTCGGTTAACATCCCAGGAACGATTTATAAATTTTATTCGCAACAATAGCTATTTACTTCAGCGTGTTCCTCAAAAATATCTGGCCTCTTACCTCAATATGAAACCGGAAACTTTCAGCCGGTTAAAACATCTTATGAAAAAGCCTTCATAGATTCACGATCAGTACCGGAATTTTAAGTTCGTGACGTACGGTATTGACTGTTTCCCCGTAAATAAAATCTTTTAATCCGGTGTGGCCATGCGCACCAATAACCAGCATTTCGGCCTCCTCTTCTTTTACAATCCGTACGATTTCTTTTGTTCGGTTAATATAACCCAACCGTGTAATCGATTTACATTTATTCTTTTCAAGGAGAGCCTGGTAACTGTTTAATCGTTCCTCGTCGGTTCTTGTTTCCAGATCATCACTCTGTTTTCCCAGCATGCGTGCGGAAGCACTTTCCACCACGTGAATCAAAATATAATGGCTATCCGTTCCACCCTGGCCGATCGCGAAGGCCAATAATTTTTCATCCTTCGGGCTGAAATCAAGCGCGACGGCGATTTTTCGGAATCTGGGGATTTCCAGTTTTGAAATATCATGTCCTTCTCCGTGCAGTGTAATGTTTTTTTCTTCTGCTTTACTCATCCATGGATGCAGGAAGATATAAAATAATAGTACCACCGCACCAAGCAGGATTAAAACAAATAATATTTTCCAGATAAGATAACCCGGAATATCAAATAAATGCCCGCCTTCTTCCAATACCAGTTTCAGGTTCAGATAAAGCAGCAGTACCGCGATTACCCAGGCAAAGAATCGGGTAATGATATTGATTCTAAAAATGCCCATCTTTTTTTTATCACTCACAAAATGTATAAGTGGTATAACCGCAAAACCAAGCTGGAGACTCAAAACGACCTGGCTAAAAACCAGCAGCTGATCTACTTTGGTTTCTCCCGAGATCCAGATCACGATCACGGCGGGTATAATAGCCAGAAGCCGGGTGATGAGTCGTCTTAAAAGGGGATTGATTCGCAGGCGCAGATAACCTTCCATAACGATTTGCCCCGCAAGGGTTCCTGTAATCGTTGAACTCTGTCCCGCAGCAATCAGAGCAATGGCAAATAGGATGGAAGCCATCCTTGTGCCAAGAAGCGGAGAAAGTAGCTGATGGGCCTGGGATATGGAAGCAACTTCGGTTCTGCCGGATTTGAAGAAAACAGCCCCTGCCAGAATGAGGATGGCAGCGTTGACCAGAAATGCCAGATTCAGTGCAATCGTTGAATCCCAAAGATTCAACCTGAGTGCCTGTCGGATAAAGCCGTCCTCTCTTTTTATTTTCCTCGTTTGTACCAGGGCGGAATGCAGATAGAGATTATGCGGCATCACCGTTGCGCCAATGATGCCTATTGCAACATATAAGGCTGCAGTTCCCGGCAAAGAGGGTATGAGTCCCCGGCTGATTTCTCCAAGAGCCGGCTTTGCAAGAAAGATCTCAATAAAAAAAGAACCTCCTACGATTGCGATCAAACTCAGAATGAAGACTTCCATTCTTCGCATGCCCAGTTTCTGTAGAAATAAAAGGAGAAATGTATCCAGTGCTGTGATTGCAACACCATAAATAAGAGGAAGACCTGTAAGTAATTGAATTCCAATAGCCATTCCAAGTACTTCTGCCAAATCGCAGGCAGTAATGGCGATTTCAGCCAATATATAAAGACAGAAATTGACCAGGCGCGGATAGGCTTCACGATTGGCCTGAGCAAGGTCTCTGCCCCGAACGATCCCTAAGCGAGCAGAAAGTCCCTGCAGCAGAAGGGCCATCAGATTGCTCATGAGAAGTACCCAGAGAAGGCGGTATCCAAACTGACTGCCCCCGGCAATGTCAGTGGCCCAGTTTCCCGGATCCATATAACCAACGCTCACGAGGTAAGCAGGACCAAAAAAAGAAAAAATCTGTTTCCAGCGCGACCCTGTATTATTTACTTCCACTGAACCATGAACCTCGCTTAGCGAAAGATCACTATATTGACTAGTCTTCATTGAACTGCAGGCATTTTCCAGCGTTTATTAACTCCCGATTGCAACAAATCTAAAATTTGTTCCTAATAATCAATGGGAAAATAATTGGAAGTGGAGGTAATTGCTGAATCTTTACTTTTGATTTTTAATTGGTTGGCATGCGATTATTGAAAATGATGCTTGTTTTTACGGCGATGACATTTTTTTTGTGTTGCCGGCATAAAGCGGCTGATGGTGGGGGGGAGAAGAAGATAGATCCTGACGACTTTCAGGCGATGTTCAGAATACTAAATTTGCCGATAAATTTTGCCGACAGCTCATTAGCTAAAAAATCAACCGATTCACCGCTGGCATTTTCAATTTTCAAGCAGTTTATTGATGACTCCCTGATTCAGAAGCATTTTGGAAAAACCGCTAAACCCAGACTGTTTGCAAGCGGTAAATTAGTCATAAAGAAGGCCGAAACTTACCTCTTTATAAAAGCCCTCAGCCTGTCAAAAAAGGTACTTTTTATTGCCTGCCTGGACAAAGACGGAAAGTTTCGGACAGGTATGCCGATCCTTATCAGGGACGACGATTCCGAAATAAAATATGCAGCCAGTATTGATAATAAGTATGCTATTTCTGTCAGCCGGATACGGAAAGATGCAGACGGTCGTGCTATTTTCGTGCGAACTGTTTTTGTATATAATGAAGAGGGCGTTTTCACGCTGATCATGAAGGAATCGAACGAAGGTAAACCGAAGACTGCCCAAATTTACAATCCGATTGATACATTTGCACATAAGCATAAGTTTACCGGAAATTATATCCAGGATAAAAGGAATTTTATCTCCTTTCGTGACGGGAAGAATAATTCGGTAATTCGTTTTTTTGTACACTTTGAAAAGGACAATGGCAGTTGCATGGGTGAACTCAAGGGCGAAGCCCGTTTTGTTTCTTCCACTATTGCCCGGTATATTGCAAACGGAGATCCCTGCTCTCTGGAATTTAGTTTCAATGAAAAAACCGTGCGCATGAAGGAATTGGAAGGGTGCGGTAATCACCGGGATATACGCTGTTATTTTGACGGTGTATATAATAAACAAAAAGAAATTGTAGCCAAACCGACCAAGCCTAAACGGCGATCATCATAAAATAAAAAAAACCAGTATCCGTTTTACTCATTCAATTATGGATTTTAAAAATTTTGCAGTCCCTTACGCAGTCAACCCCGAGTTTTCAAAAAAAGTAGCTTATTTCTCTATGGAATTTGCGGTTCACCAGCCGTTAAAAATATATAGTGGTGGCCTGGGTTTTCTTGCCGGATCACATGTGCGCAGCGCTTATGAATTACGTCAGAATTCTATTTTCATAGGCATCCTTTGGAAATATGGATACTATGACCAGGCGCGTAACCAGGATCAGAGCCTGCAGGTAACCTGGGTTGAAAAGCAATACCCGTTCCTGCAGGATACCGGTATCAAATATCAGATCAATATTCATGATCATCCGGTTTGGGTGAAAGCTTATTATCTGGCTCCCGAAACGTTTAACGGCGCCCCGCTTTTTCTTTTGAGTACCGACCTGACTGAGAATGATTATGTTTCTCAAACCATCTGTCATCGTTTATATGATGCAAACCTGGCGACCAAAGTAGCCCAGTTTATCCTGCTGGGTGTTGGCGGAGCCAAACTTGTGGACCAGCTCAACTTCCAACCTGAATTGTATCATTTGAATGAAGCGCACGGCATCAGCGCTGCCTTTTATTTGTATCAGAAATACAATAAGAATATTGATGAAGTAAAAAAGAGACTGGTATTCACCACTCATACGCCGGAAGAAGCGGGAAATGAAAAACATGATATAAAGCTTTGTTATGACATGAGTTATTTCTGCGGTTTATCTATTGAAGAAGCTGCAGCATTAACAGGGATGGATGACCATTTATTCAATCATTCACTGGCAGCGCTCCGTTTCGCGCATCTGGCGAACGGAGTTTCACGATTGCACGGAGAAGTCTCTAATGCGATGTGGAGCAAATACAAAGGCATCTGTCCCATTATTTATATCACGAATGCCCAAAACTGGACCTATTGGGCCGATAAACAACTCTATAAAAAATTGGAAGAAGGCGACAACTTCTGGTGGGACGACAGGAAGCGATTTTTAAAGAAAAGATCTTTTGAAATAGTAGCCGATCAGACCGGGCGTTTGATGAATCCGGATATTTTCACTATCGTCTGGGCCCGTCGTTTCGCAGGTTATAAAAGAGCTGATCTGATTGCAAGAGATAAAAAGAGATTCACGGAACTACTTAATAATAAGAAATATCCGGTCCAGATTATCTGGGCAGGAAAACCTTACCCGATGGACTATCCGGCCATCAATGATTTTAATTATCTGGTACAGCTCAGCAAAGAATATCCACAGGTAGCCGTGCTGACTGGTTATGAACTCGGTTTGTCAAAAAGATTGAAACAGGCGGCTGATTGCTGGCTTAATAATCCGCGTGTGCCAAGGGAAGCTTCCGGCACCAGTGGTATGACGGCTGCCATGAACGGCGCATTAAATTTTTCAACGGATGATGGCTGGATTCCCGAATTTATCAATGATGGCAATAATGGATTCGTTATCGGAAAATCCGATTATAGCGCCATGACTGTGCCGGAGCAGGATGAATTTGACCTGAATTCTCTTTATGACGTTTTGCAAAATCAGATTCTGCCCTTATACTATGAGCAAAAAGACACCTGGCGGCAGGTTGTAAAAAATGGGATGTCCGATGTTCGGTTTGCTTTCGATTCCAGTCGTATGGTAACAGAGTACTACGAAAAGCTATACAAGTAGACGGACTTTCAGGCGATTATTTATTTTACAATTTCAATCAGATCCACATCGAAGATCAGTGTTGATCCCGGTTTGATATCCGATCCCATCTGCTGATCACCATACGCCAGATTGGAAGGGATAAAAAGACGGTATTTACTTCCTGTGTTCATTAATTGCAATGCTTCGGTCCAGCCCGCAATCACACCATTCACTGCAAATTCTATAGGCTTACCCTGCTTAACGGAACTATCGAATACAGTACCATCGATCAGCTTACCTTCATAATCGCACTTTACTTTGTCAGTTAACGCAGGTTTGGGACCCGTCCCTTGTTTGAGGACCATATATTGCAATCCGGAAGCAGTGGTAACGACTCCAGGTTTTGTTTTATTTTCTGCCAGGAACGCCTCACCCTGCTTTTTAGCTGCAGCTGCCTTCTCTGCCTTTGCTTTTTCTATAAATCCCATGAGAACCTGATTACACTGTTGTTCTGTCAGCAGTGTACTATCACCTGACATTTTATCTTTAATAGCCCTATTGACTATCGCATCGTTAATATTCGTAATGCCCTGTTGCTTATAGAAGCTGGCTACCATAATCCCAATGCTATAACTCAGCGAATCTGTCTGATTATTCAATTTGACAGAGGCTGTCGGTATTGACGCCTGGGAAGCAGATTTTTTCTTAGACTGAGCGAACAGGTTACAAGTGGATAAGATGATCAGTACAAAGAGGATACTTTTTTTCATGTATATTTTTTAGAAGCCGCAAAAATAAGAAAACTCCCATTCATGGGGAATGCATTTTTTCGCCCCCGGGACTTAACATTTTCTTTGTTTTTTTGTGAATACTTTTGGTCGTTCAACTGTAATATAGTTGTTATAAAAGCGTTGTAACGTCCTGGGCAATAGCCCGTAAATTCAATTCTAATGAAAAAGGTATTCACGGTCTTATTTCTTGCAGCAGGTTTAGCCGCCATGGGTCAGAATGACCTGTTCAGTAATATTAAAAAAAAGGTAACTGGTAGCAGTGGTTCTTCTTCTCTAAGTTCCGAAGATATTACCGCCGGTTTAAAGCAGGCTCTTACATTAGGTGCTCAAAAAAGCGCTGACAGGCTTTCGGCGGTGAATGGTTTTTTGGGCAATAAGGCAGTCGAAATCCTGATGCCGGAACAAGCTCAGAAAGTAGAAAAGACACTCAGAAGTATGGGAATGGGGAAATTAGTAGACGATGCCATCGCCAGCATGAATCACGCGGCAGAAGATGCGTCCAAATCTGCGGCTCCGATTTTCGTAAACGCAATCAAATCCATGACCGTAACGGACGGGTTGAATATTTTGCGAGGTGCCGATACTTCCGCAACTGCATATCTCCGGAAGAGTGCTTCACCGGATTTAACAAAAGCATATACCCCGGTCATTGATTCAGCACTGCAAAAGACCGGTGCAACAAAATACTGGAAAGATGTTTTTGACACATATAATAAGATTCCCATGGTCTCCAAAGTAGATCCTGATTTATCTTCCTATGTGACTCAAAAAGCCATCAACGGAATTTTCTATTACGTTGCCCAGGAGGAAATTCAGATACGTAAAGATCCCGCCGCGCAGGTAACGGATTTGTTGAAAAAAGTTTTCGGCGGAAAGTAATGGTGATCACTGCAATTTCATTGTACGGAATAATACAGAGGTTACCAGACAAATCAGTGTCGATATCCACCACAAACTGTTGAAACCCCAATGTCCGGCTATCCAGGTTCCGCCTGTCGGCCCCAGGACCTGCGCAAGTGACCAGGCCATCGTATAGTAACCGGCATACTGCCCCCGGTTTTGGGATGATGCCCTGCTGGTCCAGTAATTATTCATAAAGGGCAATGCCAGTATTTCACCTATCGTAACCAAAACGACTGAAGTCAATGCGGTCACAATAGGAAACGGCAGAAAAATATAAACCAGGAAAGAAAGTGCGGTTAGAAATAATCCATAAGAAATGAAATGCATGGCTTTGTTTTTCGATTCCAAATGAAAGATCAGAACCATCTCTATTATGACAATGATCAGTCCGTTCAGGCCCATGAGAATACCGATATAAAACTCCGATAAATGGTATATATCCTTATAGTAAACAGGAATGGTGGAATAAAGCTGATAAAAGCATAAGGCATATAATACAACGAGTGCAATAAATGTTCTGAATTTTTTATCTTTCAGAGGTGAGGTTTTTTCAATTGAAGTATCAGTGGGATTAATGCCCTTCATTACCTGATCCGCAGGTTTTAAAAGGTAAAAAAGCATGATGGCTGCGATGATATTTGTAAATCCATCAATCCAGAACAGCAAATGGTAATTGAATGATGCGATGATTCCACCAAGGGTTCCGCCGAATGCCCATCCCAGGTTTATTGCCAGTCTGTTGAGAGAATAGGAACGTGTCCTGTTTTCCGGTTTGCTATAGAGTGCAATCGCCGTATTATTCGCAGGTCGAAAAGATTCATTTACGAGACTGAGTACAAAGGTGAACAGGCAAATCAGCGGGTAACTTTTTATTTGCCCAAGGAGGATAAACAACAGGCCGCCACCCACCAAAGTGATCAGTTGTATCCGGTAAAAACCGATCTTATCTGTCAGCTTCCCCCCGATATAACCTCCCGCTATGGCACCCGCGCCGAACATACCAACTACAATACCAGCCTTAAAAAGTGAAATTCCGATACCGGTCAGGTAAATAGTCATGAAAGGCAAAACCATTGTGCCACTCCTGTTTACCAGCATCACCAGCGATAATAGCCAGGTTGAACGCGACAGTCCGCTGTAGGCGTTTCTATAAAGTGTACGGGTAGTTGTTAATGGTTTGAAAAG
>DASXNJ010000385.1:0-3167 GCA_036495145.1 Puia sp. | reverse complement strand
CGGATAAACTGACTAATGGTTGTATTCAGAAAATTAAATTCTGTTATGGGTGTGTTTTCAAAATGAGGGATTGCTTTTTCGCCCAGCCGGAACTTTTCCACATCGGACAGCGTATTATAAAACGGCTTCCATAACCGCCGCAATTGCCATCGGTTTATGACCAGACTGACCAGCAGGATGGCAATGATCGTTAACAGGGATATACTGATAATGGCGCGGTTCAGATGTTCAGTTCCCTCAAGCGATTTTGAAACTTTAAATAACAGCCATTGATCATTGACGGGCACCGTGAAACTGATTTGTCTGAAATCCTCCTTCTCAGAAGGATTTGGAGAAGGTATGGTGCCAAATTTTCTATATGTATTCCGAATATCCGAAACGGCAAAAGAAATATTCTGATCCTTTACTGATATGGGCTCGGGCGGATGATTGTATTTCCGTACATATGTTTCAATTTCCCGTTGTTCTATTTTTAAATCTTCGTCCATCTGGGCAATAGACACATACCAGAGCAGGAAATAAAATGCGAGGCTGGCCAGTATGAAAATAATAACAGTAGCCAGCAGATTGATCCGGAAATAACGTGTGAAAAGATTCATGACCTGGCAAATTTATATCCCATCCCATAGACCGATTTTACATAGTCCCTGGATCCTGCCTGAATCAATTTTTTCCGCAGATTTTTTATGTGGGTATAAATGAAATCGTAGCTGTCCGCCATATCCATGTTGTCGCCCCACAAATGCTCTGCTATGGCCGATTTGTTGATTACTTTATTTTTATTACTGATGAAATACAGCAACAGGTCGTATTCCTTTCTTGTCAGTTCAACGATCCGGTCGTTTACTTTAACGGTCTTATAAAGCACATCCAAATCCAGCTCTTCGAATTTCAGATTATTATTTCCGTCAAAAGATTTTCGGCGGATAATGGCTGCAACACGGGCAGCCAGTTCGGACAGATGAAAGGGTTTACTTAAATAATCGTCCGCCCCCGCATTCAGGCCGTTCAGACGATCGTCCAACGAATTCCTCGCGGAGATGATCAGGACACCATCTGCTTTATGACTTTTTTTCAGTTCCCCTAATATTTCCAGCCCGCTTCCTCCGGGCAGATTAATATCCAGGATTATACAGGCATAATCATACTGACCGACCTTGGTCATCGCGGAATGAAAATCGGATGCGATTTCGCATACATACTGCTCTGAATTCAGATAGGTGAATATGCTGGCTGAAAGTGCTTTTTCATCTTCAATGATCAAAACCTTCATAATGGATTTCCGGTTTACAACGTTCGAAAGTAAAGATGCTCCTGAATTTTGGAGGAATTCTGTAGTTGCGGTCTCAAATCAGCTAACTACAGATTTGCTCCAGAATTTTTTGTTTCTTTTGTATACTGGCGCCCAAAATGCTCCGCATGAAGTTATTATTAAATTTTTTGGCACTGTTTATTTTTGTTTCCGGCGAATGTCAACGACATAGTCTCGATTATTATTTCTCACATGCCAAAATCAACAGCCCTTTACTGGCAGATTACAGAAATCAGATGCAGTCGGCACAGGTAGACAGTCAGATCATCAGAGCTACACAGAAAATACAGGTGAACGGTGTGAGTACAAATTTTTATGCTCCCGTAATCTCCGGTTACGGTTATGACAATATCATCACCAACGGCGCCCAGGTTTCCGCTTTTGTTCAGGCGAATAAAAACATCATATCATCTGCAAATCTTGCTTCACAATATGAGACCGTCCGGCTTTTGAAAGAATCGATCGGAAACACAGCTCAGGTTGCAGAAAAAGATCTACGCAAAACCATCACCACTCAATATGTAACGGTATATGGAGATTTTCAGACCTGGTCGTTCAGCCGTGAAATTCTGAATCTTTACCAAAGCGAGGAAGGTATTTTAAAACGGTTGACACAATCGGGCGTATACAAACAAACCGATTACCTGACATTTTACGTTTCATTGCAGCAACAATTACTGCTCGTACGCCAGACGGAAATCCAATTCAGGAATGATTGCGCCACGCTGAACTATATGTCAGGAATTGTCGATACCAGTCTGATAGAACCGGAAGCGCCGGACCTGCGAATAGGCATGATGCCGGATATCATTAATTCACCATTTTACCGTCAGTACACACTGGACAGTCTAAACCTGGTCAATCAGCAAAAAACTGTTTTTTATACTTATAAACCGAAGATCAACTTGTATGCCGATGCCGGTTACAATTCTTCGCTTCAATATGAGCCTTATAAAAATTTCGGTCTCAGCGCCGGTTTGAATTTTTCTGTGCCCATATATGACGGCAAACAACGGAAAATGAAATATCAGAAAATAAATATCGCGGAAGATACCCGGCAACATTACAAAGATTATTTTCTGCAACAGTACAACCAGCAGATCGCCCAGCTCACCCAACAACTGAGTGCCACCGAATCATTGATCAATGATATCAACGGGCAGATCAAATATTCCGGTACTTTGATCGATGTGAATAAAAAACTTCTGGAGACGGGTGAAGTCAGAATAACTGATCTGATCCTTACGATAAACACTTTTCTGAATGCACGTAATCTGCTGAATCAAAACTTTGTCAACCGAATGCAGATCATCAATCAAATCAATTACTGGCAGGCTTTATGAAAAAATATTTATTCATCTTATTTTGTCTTTACATCGTCTCCGTTGGTTGTCACCCGTCCGGAAAAACGGAGCCGGTGGAACCTGCAGAAGCGGCTGTTGCGGGTACGCCAGTTTCCGTGGATTCGGTAAAATCAGGACCGGTTTCAGACTCTCTTGAGCTAAACGCGAGCTCGACTTATCTGCAAAATAGTTTTGTAAAATCCTCCGCCGCCGGATATATCAAATCTGTCGAAGTAAGACCCGGCGATTTTGTAAATAATGGAAAAACACTTTTTACACTCGAAACAAAGGAGTCTGCAGCCATCGGACAAACGATCAGCAGTCTCGATACATCATTTAAATTCTCCGGGTTGATTACCATCCGCGCCGGGGGTCATGGTTATATTACACAATTGAATCACCAGCCCGGTGATTATGTTCAGGATGGGGAACAGCTTGCGGTGATCAGCGATCAGAACAGTTTTGTTTTTATACTGAACATGCCCTATGAAGACCGAAACATCGTGCTGGCG
>DASXNJ010000384.1:0-7226 GCA_036495145.1 Puia sp. | reverse complement strand
TGAAAAAACGGCCACCTTGTATAGTGATCATTGCCTGCTCACTTCCAATCGAAATATCATGGCAGATGTGAATCGTATGTTTAATTACATGGAGAGATGGAAAGAAGGTCATGCACCCTTGAAAGGATGCAGAACATTGATCCCCTGCCCTATATATCTCAGAAAAGAGCTGTATCGTATGATTAATACAGAAATTAAATTTGCCAGAAATAAAAAACCTGCCTCTATCACGCTGAAGGTAAATTCACTTTCTGACGAAGAACTCATTTACAAATTATACGAAGCAGCAAGAGCAGGGGTGGAAATCAAACTAATCGTCCGGGGCATATTTTGCATGATGCCGGAGAATAAGAAATTTAAAAAGAAAGTTACCGCCATCAGTATACTGGATGAATATCTTGAACATGCACGCGTGTACATATTTCACAACCAGGGCAAAGAAAGAGTTTATATATCTTCGGCCGACTGGATGGTCAGGAACCTGGATCACCGGGTAGAAGCAACCTGTCCGATACTTGATCCAAAGATTCGCCAGGAATTGAAGGAAATTCTGGATATTCAGCTTTCAGATAATGTAAAAGCCAGATGGCTTGACAATCATTTACAGAATTTGTATAAGAAAGATCAGTCCCGGAAAGTGCGTTCACAGATAGAAATATATCAATATCTGAATCAGAAAATAAATAAACTGGTTGTTAATCCGGAATCATTACCTGCAATGAAATCATCAGAATCGGTACCAATATAAAAATCCAAGCTCATGAATTTGGCAGCCATTGATATCGGTAGTAATGCAGCCAGGTTGCTGATCACAGAAGTAACCGAAACCGAAAAAAAACCCGTATTTGAAAAGCTCAATTTGGTGCGTATTCCATTGCGTTTGGGTTTTGACGTGTTTGAAAAAAAGGAAATCTCAGAAGTAAAAACAAAAATGCTTCTGAATACGATCCTTTCATTCAAGTATCTGATGGATGTTTACGGTGTAACTAATTTCAAAGCGGCCGCCACATCGGCCATGCGGGATGCAGCGAACGGTACACAAATTCTTGAAACAGTAAAAAGAGTAACAGGAATTCAAATAGAAATTATAAGCGGTGATGATGAAGCCGCATTTATTTACGAAAACCATATCGCTGAAAATCTGAATACAGAAAACTCCTATTTGTATATTGATGTTGGCGGAGGCAGCACGGAGCTGACTTGCTTTTCCGATAACCGGCTTCTGTTCAAAAAATCTTTCAATATTGGAACCATTCGGCTGATCAAAAATCAGGTGACGGAAGCACATTGGGATCAGATGAAAGATTTTCTTAAGAAAGAAATAAAGACGATTTCAAAACATATCACTGCTATTGGTTCAGGCGGCAACATCAACAAGGTTTTTTCTCTGTCAAAAAGAAAAGATGGTAAACCCTTACCTCTTGAATTATTGAAGGATTATTACAAAGAACTCAACAGCTTTTCTGTCTTAGACCGCATGCGACTTTACAGTCTCAAAGAGGACCGCGCCGATGTGATCGTGCCGGCACTCCAGATATATGTAAATGTCATGAGATGGATTGATGCGGAAGAAATATTTGTTCCGAAAATCGGGTTGGCTGATGGTCTCATTCAGGCTCTTTACAGGGAACTTCATGCAAACTGAACACGCAAAAAACTGATACCTGGAACAAAAGCGGCAGCTCAAATAATTCCAAAATTGCTTATCCTGCTCACTTTACGCTTTAACCGCAAAGAGATTATCTTTATCCTTCAACCTCTAAGAAATGGTTCCCAAAAAAATTACCACACATATTTTGCAAAATATGAAGTTGAGTGGAGAAAGAATATCCATGATAACCGCCTATGATTTTTCTTTTGCCCGTTTATTTGACCAGGCAGGCATTGATGTGATTCTGGTTGGCGACTCTGCTTCAAATGTAATGGCGGGACATGAGACTACACTGCCCATTACCCTGGATCAGATGATTTATCACGCTTCTTCAGTTATTCGCGGTGTCACCCGATCACTCGTAATTGTAGATCTGCCATTTGGATCCTACCAATCCAATTCAAAAGAGGCGCTTATATCCGCAATTCGGATAATGAAAGAAACAGGCGCCCATGGAGTAAAACTGGAAGGTGGTGAGGAAGTGCTGGAATCTGTTAACCGAATTCTCGCCGCCGGTGTACCGGTTATGGGGCATCTTGGGCTGACACCACAATCTATTTATAAGTTTGGTACTTACACAGTTCGCGCTAAAGAGGAAATGGAGGCTAAAAAACTAAAAGCAGATGCAAAATTGCTTGAGGAAGCCGGATGTTTCGGAATCGTACTTGAAAAGATTCCTGCCCTGCTCGCAAAAGAAGTGGCGGAGACGGTAAATATACCGGTGATCGGTATCGGAGCTGGCAAATATTGTGACGGACAGGTACTTGTAATGCACGATTTGCTTGGCATCAATACAGAATTCAAGCCCCGTTTCCTGCGGCAATATCTAAATCTTCATGAACCCATTACGACGGCAGTTCAACACTACATTCAGGATGTAAAATCGAACGATTTTCCAAACGAACAGGAACAGTATTAGTTCTGATCATCAATTCTCAAATGGAGGAAACGAAAATTTAAAAGAAAAACAATTTTCGATCAGTATCCTTTCTAATTAATATCCGCATTTAGGATTTCATATAACTGCAGACTGATGTCAGAGGTTTTTAACCGATAAAACAAAGCTTTGCAGGAACCGGTTCCATGAACATCTGCAACGACTTTTATCTTATCGTAAAACATTTGTTTCATGTGTTTCTTTTCTTTGTTAATCCTGTTTTTAGCCACAGAATAGGCATTTTCACTGCCATCATTCTTCTTTTCTGCGAGCAGGACCACATAATGATGATTGTAATTTGAAGATTCCAGATTTAAAATCTGACAGGAGCAAATCTTATTACCGGAAGAGTTTGTTGTTTCCGCTGTCAGATCAGATTCTTTCTTCACTTCGACAAGAGAAATACTGGTATTTAATAAAGAATCTGTTTTTTCGATACCTTTTGAAACAACGGTGGATATACCAATTGTCTTGATGGAGTTCTGACCGGCAAAGCTTGCCTGAATAGTAAAACAAAACATGAACAGGGCGAATGAATTTCGGATTAAAGGGTGCATAAAGGGGATCTATCAAGTGAAAAATGGGGCCTCCAGGAAGGATTGAACTTGATGATACCGGATTGGTTGATTGCTGAAAAAACCTGCAATTTCAGATTTTCAATGGATGGATGGGGATCAAAGAATGCAAAAAGAATCTATAATTCATAACTTTTACACCAATTATTTCGGAAAATACGGTGCAGCCATCTTCTGTTCGGATTCTGCTTATATTTAAATATTTTTATTAATATGTTTTTTTGTTATAAAAAAACCTAAATTGTTGACAAGGCTGCCATAATAGATCATATTACCTTTTGTTACTTTTTATTATTAATCAAAATTCACATTATGAGAAAATGGCAATTTTTGACAATCTTATTTTTTTTCGGTTTTCAGGTTATTTATGCTCAAACTCTCATCTCGGGCGTCATTAAAGACGCAAAAACCGGTTCGCCGCTGTTAGGCACTTCTATAAAAATCAAGGGCAAGAAAATTGGTACAGTAACGAATGAGAAAGGTTATTTTAGCCTCCCTGCGAATCCGGGCGATGTTCTTCAAATATCCAGCGTAGGTTTCAAATCAATAGATTATACAGTTGGATCAGGGCCGATAGAACTTGGTTTGGAACCAGTTGTAGCCGATTTGGGCGAACTTACTTATGTGGGTAGCAGAGGGGCGCCGCGTTCCAAAGTATCTTCCCCAGTGCCAATTGATGTCATTAAAGTCAATACTCTTGGAGAAACAACAGCCAAACCCGATCTGATGTCGCAACTGAATATGGCTGTACCCTCCTTCAACTACAACAAGCAAAGTGGGGGTGATGGCTCCGACGCCATCGATTTTGCGAGTCTGCGCGGACTGGGATTTGATCAGACGCTGGTACTCGTGAACGGAAAACGTCGCCATCTTTCTGCATTCGTTAATCAGGTGGGAACCCGCGGCCGTGGAAATTCCGGAACGGATTTAAACGCCATACCTGAAGCAGCGATAGACCGCATCGAAATATTGAGAGACGGCGCTTCGGCGCAGTATGGTTCAGACGCGATTGCCGGAGTCATAAACATCATTCTGAAAAAAGATGTAAACCATTTAAATGTGACCGCCGGATACAGTGGTTATTACGACAAGAAATACAATTCACTCAATGCCGTTGACCCCAGTCAGTTTTATACAGGAAGCTGGGTGGATGGAAATACTTTCACGTTGGGAATTGACTATGGGGTTCCCATTGGTAAAAGCGGAGGCTTCCTGAATATCGGTGGTAATTTTCTGGCCCAGGGAAAAACTTACAGACAGGTACCTGACACCAACTGGTCGACAAATAAAAATGCATTGTCCACGAACGACTGGAGAAGAGCAGCCGGAGATGGTGCTGTTACTTCAGGAGGCGCAATGTATAATATGGAAATACCGATTGCCGGAACAAAAACTACATTCTATTCATTCGGCGGTTATAATTACAAGCATTCTAACGTGTATGCCTGGACACGCAGATGGCACAATTCCAGCAATCGCGTCAAGTTTCCAACCGACGATCAGGGAAATCTGATTTTTGTCCCCAGCATCATGCATGTATTTGGAACCAGCGATGGAACAATCAGTTCAGACAACGTATATTATAATCCGCAGGAAGACGTGTATATCAAAGATGTTTCCGGCGCAATCGGAATAAGAGGAACGATTGGATCCGGATGGGATTGGGACCTCAGCAATAATACCGGATACAATGACTTTCATTATTTTGGAAACAAAACGTTCAACGCCTCTTTGCCCCTGCCCGAACAATCCACGAAAAACCGTTTCGACGATGGCGGTTTTGATTTTCTTCAGAATACTTCAAACCTGGATATCAGCAAACATTTTGACAATGTAGCGCAGGGACTTACTTTTTCCGCGGGTGCGGAATTCAGATATGAAAAATACCAGCTCTATGCGGGCGAACCAGATTCATATCGCCAGGGAGGTGCTTATTTCGTAGTTGGTGGGGATACTTCATACAAAGCTTCCGGATCTGAGGGGTACCCGGGGTATCAGCCCACTGATGCCACGACAGCACACCGTACCAATATTGGAGGATACGTTGACCTGTCTCTCGATTTAACAAAAGCGTGGTTAATTGATGTAGCAGCCCGCTTCGAAAACTATTCCGATTTTGGTTTTGTAAACACGTATAAATTAGCCACGAGGTACAGAGTAACCAGCGATTTTAATCTTCGCGGTTCCGTAAGTACTGGCTTTCGGGCTCCATCCCTTCAACAATTAAATTTTAGTAATACCAATACAAACATTGTAGGCGGTCAGCTGGTATATGCAAAGCTGATACCCAATTACAGCAGCGCTGCGAGAGATGTAGGAATTCCCAAATTAACACAGGAAACTTCAGTGAATGCAAGTTTCGGTTTTAGCTGGAAGCCGGTCAGCAATATGACTGTAACAGTCGATGGCTACTGGGTTCAGATCAAAAACAGAATCGTAATCACGGGTAATTTTGATACTTCAGTTACTGCTTTGAAAGATTACCTCATTGCGAATAATGTAAGCAATGCAAATTTTTTCGTGAACGCAGTGAACACCACGAATATTGGTCTTGATATCGTGGTGGATTATACAAAAAGATGGTCCGGCAAACATTTTACTGCGCTGCTGGCAGGAAATATTCAGAATGTGACTATCAATAAAATCAATATCCCTGCAGCACTCAACGACAATTATGCCCATCAGCAGGCGTTTTTTAGCACCCGTGAAGAAGCCTTCCTGAAAGCATCCGCACCATTGGGGAAATTTTCACTGGCACTTGAATATGGAGTTAAAAATCTGGCCTTTGGAACACATCTGACTTATTTTGGAAAACTCACTACGCAGGGATTTGGATATGCAACTGTGCCCGGTGCTCCGGCCGGCGGACCAGGAGGCGATGGTATTTCCAATACCGGAAATGGATGGGATCCTTATGTTGAAAAAGATGATGGTTCCGGTGTAGTTCCTGAAAATTTTGTATTTCATGGAAAAATCACAACCGATCTTTATCTGTCCTATAAACTCACCAAAGCCGTTGTGTTGTTTGCCGGCGTGGATAACATTTTTAATGTTCACCCCGATCTGGCAGTTACACAGGGAGCCGTGCAGAGTTCATGGGGCGACAGCGAATCAGGTGGTGCATTCGATGCTGTGCAAATGGGTTCAAATGGGATGAGGATGTTTGTAAAGTTTGGAATCAATCTTTAGATTTTATTTATTGACGATACAATAGTCATAACGTGAATTCATTTAAAAAGCCATCCCGGTTCATCGGGATGGCTTTTTGTTTGTACTCCGCGCTTAGCCGGATTTGTGCAATTGCTTTAACTTGCTCCATCAATCTGAATATATGGAATTTTTAAAGGAACTCGGTATTCATACCCACAATGCAGGAAGTTCAACAGGAATGAATTGGTTTGATAATCCAAAACAGATCATTGAATCTTATTCCCCGACAAACGGAAAGAAAATCGCAGCCATTTCAATAACAACCAAAGAAAATTATGATCAGATTATAGATATAGCAAATCAGGCGTGGATGAAATGGAGAACCTGGCCTGCACCCAGGCGTGGCGATATTGTACGTCAGATAGGAGAAGCGCTCCGTGAAAAAAAACATGCCCTGGGAAGCCTGGTAAGTTATGAGATGGGTAAAAGTCTGCAGGAAGGTCTTGGTGAAGTACAGGAGATGATAGACATCTGTGATTTTGCCGTTGGGTTGTCCAGACAATTATATGGTCTGGCTATGCATAGCGAAAGATCCCAGCACAGAATGTACGAACAATGGCATCCGCTTGGCGTAATTGGGATTATTTCTGCTTTCAATTTCCCCGTTGCTGTCTGGAGTTGGAACAGTATGCTTGCTTGGGTCTGCGGCAATGTATCTGTCTGGAAAGGTTCGGAAAAGACTCCTCTGTGTTCCCTTGCATGCCAGCAAATTGTTGCAAAAATATTCAAAACGAATGATGTTCCTGAAGGCGTCAGCTGTATTATCACCGGAGGGCGGGAAGCCGGAGAATGGATAAGTGGTGACCCCCGAATTCCTCTGGTATCAGCAACTGGCTCTACACGAATGGGTAAG
>DASXNJ010000383.1:0-3664 GCA_036495145.1 Puia sp. | reverse complement strand
CAGCGGAATATTTTTCCACATTTTCATCAAGCCATCTTTCAGACGTTACATAATAATTGAGGCCCAGTATATCCGGCCACTGCCGCAGGTTACAGAAAAATTCCAGATCCTCTTCATGAATTCCGGCGCCCAGCATATATTGATACTGGCTGTCTTTCGAATTTAATTTTCCCATTAAAAGATCAAAGGTCAGCCATCGCCGTTCATTTTCGAATGCCGCCTGGTGGGCAAGCAATGGCGTACCATGTGTTTTTCCTAAATCTTCTGTCTGAATCAATTTGGCGCCGGGATTTACGGAGCGGATGGCTTCCATTGC
Source organism: Puia sp. (assembly GCA_036495145.1). GTDB lineage: Bacteria > Bacteroidota > Bacteroidia > Chitinophagales > Chitinophagaceae > Puia. The sequence goes on along the minus strand of DASXNJ010000383.1, from coordinate 3,348 downwards.
GAGCACAGTACCTTTCAACTGATTTAAAAGCATCCGGTAAAAAGAATGATCGTTTTTATGGTGTGGGTACCAGTGTCCATATAGCCCGCTGAAACGGGCCGTTGTCAATGGCTCATTGACAGGCGTGTAGTATGTTAACCACGGAAACCGGCTTGCAACTTTAAACGCATAGTCGGCCAGCAACTGAGGAAATGAAGGATCCAGTAAATTTGTAAATGCGGGTCCGCTGCCATGATGCAGAAGACCGGCGATCGGAGTCATTCCTGTGTCCTGAATTTTTTTCATTTGATTGTCAGTCCACCGCCAATCTATCGGTTGTTGATATTGTGTTTCATGTTTTTCCCATAATATGGGATACCGGATTGCTTTGATCCCCAATGATGCGAAATTTTCAATATCATGCGGCCTTTCATAATGACCACTGTAGGCAAGCTGATCTTTATATTCATTGCCAATCCGGTTAATGGTACATTCTATTCCACCCCAAAGTTCCGGCCGCCTGTTTGATTTTGAAAATGTCATACACCAATGGAATTCGGATCAATTTTTTTAGCCGGATCCTGTAACAATCTCACTTTATGTCCATTTGATCCTGTGGCTAGTTCTGCCTGGATTTTTTTAAATAGTACCAGAGATTGCGCTACCACCTGATCCATGTTATAATATTTATAGGTTGCGAGCCTGCCGGAAAAGTAAACATCCGGTCTGGTCATTGCCAGCAGCTGATATTTTTTATATAGTTCATGGTTTTCAGGTTTGGGTACAGGATAATACGGATCTCCTTCTGCTTTCGGGTATTCGAATACGACCGTTGTCTTATTATGCCTTTGACCCGTCAGGTATTTGAATTCCGTTGTTCTGGTATATGCCTGTTCGTTGGGATAATTAACTGTCCCTGTTGGCTGATATTTTTCCTGTTCAAAAGTCTGAAATTTAAATTCTATAGACCGGTATGGCAAATGACCGTAACAATAATTAAAGAAATAGTCAACCGGACCGGTATAAATCATTTTTTTATAGGGAATCCATTTTTCCATTTCTTTATAATCCGTGTTCAGCATCACATGAATATTGGGATGATTCAGCATGTTTTCAAACATACTTGTATATCCGTGCTGGGGCATCGCCTGATACGTGTCCGTAAAATATCTGTTGTCCCTGTTATTTCTCGTGGGTATCCTGGCTGCTACAGAAGCATCCAGTTCACTGGGATCCATTCCCCATTGTTTACGGGTATAACCCTTAAAAAATTTTTCATAAAGGTCCTTGCCTACATGACTCAGTACGATATCTTCAGACGTAACAATGCGTTCTTTTTTAACAGATCTCTCTTTGAAAAAGCAAGCTACCTGCTCGCTTGACAGATTGAGTCCGTAGAGCATATTGATTGTATTCAAATTAATCGGGATGGGAAGAAACATTCCATCCACGCTGGCCAGCACCCGATGTTCGTAGGGACGCCATTCTGTAAACTGACCGAGGTAGTTAAAGACTTCCAGGCTATTGGTGTGAAAAATATGAGGGCCATACTTATGAATTAAGATGCCATCTGAATTGAAATAGTCATAGGTATTACCTCCGATATGACTACGTTTGTCAATAATAAGTACTTTCTGATTCTCTTTTTTTGCCAGTCTTTCAGCGAGCACGGCACCTGAAAGTCCCGCTCCTACGATTAAAAAATCATACATAACTTTCTGTTTTTACAGTTAAAAATCATTACACACCTGAGTACCTTATTCCACAAAAATTTAACTTAAAAACCATCCTGAAAGAACAAAATCCGGGCGAACAGGGGTTGGTAAACGTTCAGCGTGAATTATATCTGTTATAAGGCAATTGGCGTTCCAAACGAGATGTTAATGATGGCATTATTTTTTCAGCCAATTATATAAGGCGCTTCAAATAAAATAAAATTTCACATGTCTGATAAACCCATTATTTCCCAGTCTGAAAAAATCCGGATCACGCTACAGGAGCCTTCTAATAAAATAGTGAGCTTTAAAGAGTCTCCCAGAAAAACAGGGAAGGACAAGCCCCTGCCTCGACTTGGCGCTTTTGATTTATTTACTTTATTTACGGCGGATATCATGCGTGAAAAGGTAATATTCACCCGTTGAAGTGCAAACCAAAATCTTCTTCGTTTAATACCGGTAGCCACTTTTTAATAAGGTCCCTGTAATCTTTTCCCACAGGCATGATCTGACGGTTCAGGTCGTATAAACCAAGTTCATTCACTGTGCCTTTGTCTTCCCGGAGAGCTGTATCCCAATCGACCTGATGTAATAAGCTATACCATGTAAAACCTACAATCGGCACGCCGTCCTGTTTAAGCCGGTGCAGATTGGCCCACTGCTTTGTCAGCCACTCAGAACATGCCGGCATTTTTATATTTGTTTCCGTATGCATGATCGGTAACTTATAACGGCGGTAATATTGCTGGGTAATCACATAATAGCCGAATATCTCACCTGAAGCCTGCGTGCTTCCATCGGGATGGACGAGGTGTTCATTGGTGACATAATAATCATTACCCATGATACAACGTGCTTTCACCTGGTGATCGACAAACCATTGATATTCCGATTTCGTCATCCCGTTTTGCTGCAGGTATTCGTACATCGGAATCTGGATGGGATAGCCATATGTCAGATCCAGGGAAAGAAATCTTTTCTGGTTCAGAAACCTCGCCAGCGGCACAGCCTCCGGTTCTACTGCATGGAAATATTCCGACGATTCACTTTGTATAAAACAGGCATCCGGTTGTACCTCCAGTATGGCATGCATGGCCATTACATTGGCTTTACAAATATTTTTTAATGCATTTACAAATGTGATATCCGACGACAGGCATTCATTCCACCATCCGTATTGAGCCGAGAACATGGCGGCGATAAAAATTTCATTTACCGGTGTGTAAAACCGAAAAGTTGGAAATCTTCTGGCAAAGGATCCCGCATATTCAGCAAAATATACTGGGAAAGCCGGATTCTGGAAATTACCTATCCAGTCAGGAATTCCAAAATGACAAAGATCAATCAGCGGAATAATATGCAATTCCTTTAGCCGGTTGAAAGTCATATCTGTGAAAGCCCAGTCATATTTACCCGGGCCCAAATGTGTTTTATAATATGGAGGCCCGTAACGCAGGTATTCGATACCCATTTCTTTCACAAGCGCAAGATCTGTTTCCCAGTGATCATAGTGCCCGGTCTTGGCCATTTCGTCCACCCGTTTCACTTTACCATTCCGGAGTTTGATATTGGGATAACTGTTTTCAATACCGGTTGCAAACATGAATGTATTCCCCGCCATTCGTATACTATTAATTTAATAAACCCGCCAGGG
>DASXNJ010000382.1:0-5485 GCA_036495145.1 Puia sp. | reverse complement strand
TGTTTTGTTAAACTGGCTTACTCTGATAAAGTTAACAACGAAACAATAAAGAAAAAAGCTATAGACGACTTGTAATTATCCTTTGGATGCGAACAACTATCTTATCAACACCACACTCCCCTGCAAATTCTTTTTATTCCCGGAATGATCTGTATAGCGAAGGATCCAGACATATGTTCCTTCGGGCTGGAGTTGGCTGTTAAATGTGCCGTCCCATCCTGCCGACGTATCGGTGGTTTCGAAGATTTTCTGGCCCCATCGATTAAAGATCCGGAGATGGTAGTCGGCGGCATGACCGGGATATTTTTTCTTTTATTGAACTACGATTTTTCTGATCGTAGCCGAACCATTATCTACCTCAAACATCGTCCCGTTGGGGTCGATGGTAATTCCAAGTGGATAATAGAAACTTGCAAAACCGCCCACTCCATCAGAGGTCGCATGATTACCATTTCCTCCAATGGTTACGACTGTTCCATCTGTCGTAATCATTCTGATTTTATGTGAACTTTCATCCGTCACATAAAAATTACCTGCCTGATCTTCAACCATGCCAATCAGTTCGTTGAAACTGGCAGACAGAGCTGGTCCATCCGCAGAGCCCACTGTTCCATTACCTGCAAAAGTGGTGACAACACCGGCAGGTGTTATTTTGCGGATATTGTTGTTGAGAGCATCAAGAACATATAGATTTCCATCGTGTCCCATACAAAGTCCGGTTGGATCTCTAAAACTTGCTGAGGTACCAGTTCCGTCCGCCGAGCCGACGGTTCCACTACCTGCCAGGGTAGATACTACGCCGGATGGTGTTATTTTTCTGATGCAAATATTAAGATCATCGGAGACATAAATATTATCGTTTGCATCTATAGCCAGACCAACCGGGCTCTTAAACCGGGCATTGGTTCCTGTACCGTTTGTATTTCCTGAATTTCCATACATGTCACCCGCGAAATAACTGATGACACCCGCAGGTGTAATTTTTTTTATGGCGTTCCAGCCAATGTCTGCGACGAATAAATTACCATGACTGTCCATAACGATACCAGCAGGCGCATTTCCCGGAAAAGCACTTGGTCCTATAAATGTTGTCACCACGCCAGCCCCAGTTACTTTTCGAATCCTGTTATTATACCAGTCCGATACGTAGTAATTTCCATTATTGTCTCCCACGATTCCCCATGGTGCATTGAAACTTGTAGCCGATCCGGTACCGTCAGCATAACCATAACTGCCAGATCCTGCGATCGTGGTTACTGTCAGTTTAATGATTCTAATATCAGATGAAGAAATTGTTGCCTGCCCTTTTACGGTAACTGCAATTTTGCCTGTGGAAGCCGTGAGTGGTACCGTTACAATCAATTGCGTGTCGGCCGCGGAAGTGACCGTTGCTGTAACACCGTTGATAGTAACCACATCGGAAGCGATATCAGTACTGAAGTTTGTTCCTTTTATGACCAACGGATAACCAATACCGCTGATCGCCGGCGAAAATTTTGTAATCGTGGGACCATTTAATGTAAATGATGCGGAAGAAGTAGCTGTTTGACCATTTACGGTTACCGTGATGTTGCCATTGGATGCACCGTTTGGAACTTTTATGGTGAGTTGTGTAGACGTCGCACTAATTACCGTTGCAGTAATGTCATTGATTTTGACAATATCATTGACAGCATCCGGACTAAAATTCGTTCCGGTGATAGTGATCGTTCCTCCGGTTGTATCCGAAGAAGGGGAGAAGCCGGTGATTGCAGGGCCGGGCGTCGGAGTAGGGGTTGAATCATTACTTTTTTTACAGCCTTCAAAAATCAGCACTGCGGTTAAAACAAATAAAAACATTGATCGCAACAACGTTGAACTGAGTTTCATGAGTCGTGATTAAGGTGGGGTTGTTTAAATATATGAGATGAATAGGGCAGGCGTCGTATTTAAGGGATTATAAAAACAGGATACACAAAGTGCAATGACTAAGCGGGATGAGCCAAGATAGTATTTTATGGGAGAAATGTCAATGGGTTGTCATCAAAATACTTATAGAAACTAATTTCTCTTACACTAAGAGACCTTTCGTAAGGTCAGCTAAGGGTTAACCCTTAGTATGCTGTTTATTTATATTTTCTGTATACGTTTATTTTGATTGGCGGCACCGGTCTATTAGTATAAGACTAAAAAGAAGAAAGGAAGGATATCAATTTCGCGTATTTATAAAGGTGATAAACAAGGTACACCGATCTTCATATTCCGGATCTTTCAAAAGGTGATTTAAAAATTATTCGGTTCTCAGGCTCTGTATGGGATTTGTTATCGCCGCTTTGTAAGCCTGTACAAAAATGCTGACAAAAGCAATTGCAGCTGCAGCAACCCCGGAGACCAGGAAAACAAGCCAGCTGATGTTGATGCGATAAGCAAAATTATCGAGCCAGCTTTTTAAAAAATACCAGGCTACAGGGAAAGCCAACAGCATTGATAGCGCCACCAGCTTCAGAAAATCATTCGAGATAAGCATGACCAGTTGCAATTCTCCTGCGCCAAGAACTTTTCTGATACCAATTTCTTTCGCGCGTTGTACGGTAGTATAAGCAGCGAGTGCGAAAAGACCCAGACAGGCAAGTAAAATAGCTAAAGTGGAAAAGACTGTAAATATTTTTGCCGTTTGCTCTTCCGTATGATAAATCTTATTGAAATTGTCATCCAAAAAATGATATTGGAAGGGCCTGTGTGGCACACGTTCTTTCCAGGTTTTATCTAAGGATGCAAGTGTAGAAGGAACATTCTTTCCTGAAATTTTTACAAAAGCCTGGTAGATGTGCACGTACTGTGAGTCCAAAAAAATCGCGAGCGGGGCGATCGGTTCATGCAAGGGCGCAAAATTAAAATCTTTCACTACTGCTTTCACAATTCCTTTGTGGAAACTTCTGTAAATCGTTTTTCCGATAGCTTCCGCGGGTTTCCAGCCCAGTGCTTTTGCGAGCGTTTCATTTAACATGAAGGCTGTCTGTGGATCTGCAACATTTGAATCGTTCATCAATCTCCAATCGGCCTGGGTAAAATCGCTTCCTGCAATGATATGTAGTCCCAACGTGTGCACAATGTCAGGATCAGCTGGCGAAGCATAAGTGAATAAAGGTGTGGAGAGCGGATCGCTTGAAAGCGTGATCTGATCATCCCAGTGAATATTGGTTGTTTCCTCAGCACCACAGCTTACGGAAACAACGTTTGGTACACGCATGATCGATTCCTTGATTGATCTAAAATTGGGCCGCATCAATCCATCAACTGGTAGCACTACCACCTGCGCTTTATCGTATCCCAGATCCTTATTCCTTATAAACGACAGTTGCTGAAAAATCACTACCGTTGAAATAATCAGAAAAATAGAAGTGAAAAACTGGAAGACGATCAATGATTTTCTGAGTGGACTTGCATTCGTTGAAAAACTAAATCCTGCCTTCAATATGCTGATAAGCTTTAAGCCGGATAAAATCAACGCCGGATAAATTCCTGCAATAAAACTGATAATGACATAGAGCAACAATATCAAGCCGATGCCAATGGGGTGAACTAACACCCGGGCACTCAATGATCGCTCTACAAGCGTGTTAAATTGAGGCATCAACATAAAAACTAAAAAAAACGCAATTATCAGTGCGAATAAATTCAATAAAAGCGATTCTCCGATAAATTGCCAGAAAAGCTGTCTTCTCCCCGAACCCAGCACTTTTCGGATACCGATTTCAGGTGTGCGTCCTGCCGCCTGAGCGGCAGCGAGATTGGTATAGTTGACACATGCGATGACAAGTATAAGCATAGCGATCGTTGCCAGTATATATATGTATCTGATATTGCTGTTCGGTTCCAATCCGCTCAAAGACGAATATAAATGCACGCGGGTAATCGGTTCGAGATGATAAATCAGGTAATCATTTCCGGATAAGTCAAGATCGGCTTGCCTTATCATATAGTCCCTGATATTTTTTTCCAGTGAATGAATATCAACATTTGGGCGAAGCAAAAAATAGGTAGCGTAAACTTCTATCCCCCATGTCGGACGATTGGCATTTGGCAGGCTTGCAAATGAAGCAACAAAATCAAATTTTATCTGTGAATTTTCCGGTGCATCCAATGCTACTCCTGAAACAATGTAATTGCTGGTACCACCTACACGCAGCGTTTTTCCCAGCGCCTGCTGATCGCCAAAATATTTTCTTTCCATTGATTTAGTAATAACCATTTTGCCCGGAGCATCAAGCGCTGTAACAGGATCGCCTTCCGCCAGTGGGAAAGAAAACATCGTGAAGAAAGTGGAATCGGCAAATAAGAATTTATTTTCTACAAAATTTTTTTCTTCATACTGAACCGCATAGGGTTCAAAATTGAGAATGCGAACGAAAGATGCAATTTGCGGCAAAGCTGTTGTGAGCCGGGGGCCGGCCATGGACCCCGTTTTACCAACTTCGGTTTTTGCTCCGTCCATCGTGTATTCCGTCGTTGCACGAACCAGCCGGCTGGAGTTTTTATGAAACCGGTCATAGCTTAGTTCATTAAATAAATAAATTCCGATCAGCATAGAACCTGTGACCCCAAGCGCCAACCCGGCGATATTGACCAGGCTGAATATTTTATTTTTCCCGAGGTTTCGCAACGCAACTTTAAAATAGTTCTTAAACATGGCTGGTTATTTTTTAGCAGATTTTCGCATTCTGTTATCGATTAACCCGATGAGAGACATATTACCGGATTTAAACAATGCCAGGAGAATGCCAAAAAGCTAAACAATTATTAATCATCATTCCGGCTATTTTTAATTGTCAATAACTGTACGATTTTGATACGCTAACTGTTCGCCTATGAAGGCTGCATGCACACCTGACCGGTGCGAGGATAAACTAATTCAAACTGGCATTTTCGGTATATGGATTCAAAAACTCCCGCTTTTAGGGTGATCCGGGAGCTTCAATGATGCCGATTGATACGATGTATAAGCAAAAATCAATCACCTTTGTGTAACATTCGTATGCGCCTAAGTAAAACCATAAGACTTATTTGGACCTTTTATAGAAGTTTCATCTTTGCATCAGTATTGATTACAATCTGTTTTATAGCTTTATTCTGGGAATATGGTTATAATATTTTCATGGGAATTTTTTGGTTTAAGATTTTGACACTTGGGATGATATTTTATTTTATTAACCGGTATAAGTCGGTTACGCTTTTGAAGATCTAAAAGGCCGGCATTTTCAATATTAACTTGTATGCTTAATCAAATAGAAAATCAGATTAGCACAGTTAAGGATAAATTCTTTTTTGAGCTTTGGAATGAAAGAAATTTTGCATCTGCTGACGATATCTTCACCAATGATTTTATAACTGAATCTATAGCGCTTGAATCCAGTAACTGGGCTTCAATTCATGGAAAGGGACCTGAAAGTATGAAACATCACATTCAATGGTGGCTTGATATAATACCGGACGCAAAAATGAAAGT
>DASXNJ010000381.1:0-4441 GCA_036495145.1 Puia sp. | reverse complement strand
TACATGTCCGTAAAAACGGGAGATGCCCGTCATGCGGTGGCCACGGGATCAGAGCGGTTCTCAGCCTCACTTAAATCTCAAATATTTGAGGATGAAGCGAAGAAACTCAGTGAATTAGAGGAAAATCCATATATCGGTTTTGAAAAAGAATTTTTACGCTGGATGTTATCTGATGGTGCTTCCTGCTTCCTTCTGTCTGATAAGAAAAATGAAACCGGCTTCAGTCTAAAAATTGAATGGATCGAAGGGGTGTCTTATGCCAATGTGAAGGAAGTATGTATGTATATGGGTGGAGAGAAATTAGAGAGCGGGAAAATGAAGAGTTATCTGGATTACACTCCGGAAGAAGCACAGTCCAAATCCATTATGAGTATAAAACAGGATGTTAAACTCCTGAGTGAAAATATCGTCCCGCTGGGAGGCATCATGCTTTCGAAACTTTTCAAAGACAAGGGTCTGAATCCCGCAGATGTGGATTATTTTCTTCCCCATATGTCCAGCGATTTTTTTCGCACCAAAATATTTGACCAGCTAAACAAAAATGAAACGCCCATTCCTTATGAGAAATGGGTTATCAATCTGAGCAGCCTGGGTAATGTGGGTGCCGCCTCGGTATATTTTATGGTTGATGAAGTGTTTAAAAGCGATAAACTGAAACTGGGACAAAAAGTTTTATTGTTAGTCCCGGAAAGCTCCCGGTTCTCTTATATGTATGCGTTGCTTACTGTTGTATAGCAGGAGGCAGGAGGCTCGGGGCAGGAGGCAAAAAGCTTCAGGCCTCAAGCCTCCAGCTTCAGGCACAAATGGCCTCAAGCCTCAAGCATCGAGCCTCAAGCTTATAAAATGAAAAAAGACGAACTTCCACAAGACCTTGGTGCGCTGGGAAAAATCACCGGAGAAGTATGTTATGTGGTGGATGAATCCGGAAATTATACGACAGTACTCAGTAATGGCTGGGAAGTGAAATCTTCGGCACTTGAAGTGGCGTGGAAAGATGTGGAACAACGGATACAGGCTGCTCACCAAAAAGTTTTGAACAAAGAGGCCAGTCCCATTTTATTTTTCATGGAATTACGTGTGATGGATATTCCGATTGTGGCGGCATATACGGGTTTCTGGAAATGGCAGGTGAAAAGGCATTTAAAATACAAAGTATTCGAAAAACTTTCAGCATCCGGTCTCGCCAGGTATGCAGAAGTATTCGAAGTGTCGGTGGAAGAATTAAAAACCATGAAAGTAGATGAAACTTGATTTTCAGCATACGCAGGCAGCCCATTGTGAAAACGGTGTTACGACCAGTCTGCTCCGGCATCACGGAGTAAATCAGATTACAGAGCCTCTTGCTTTTGGCATCGGATCCGGACTTTTCTTTATTTATATTCCCTTTATGAAAATCAATAACGGTCCGGCGATCGCCTTCCGGACGCAACCGGGATTGATATTCAACAGAACCTGTAAAGCGCTGGACATTCCGGTGGCCAGAAAAAAATTCAGATCAAAGGAAGAAGCCGAAAAAATATTAATGGAATGTCTGGCTGCAGGTCAGCCGGTGGGTTGTCAGGTAGGTGTTTATTATCTCACTTATTTCCCAAAGGAATACCGGTTTCATTTCAATGCGCACAACCTGATCGTTTTTGGGAAAGAGGATGATCAGTTTCTGATCAGTGATCCTGTTATGGAAATGGCCACCTCTCTGAGCAGCTATGAATTGGAAAGAGTGCGGTTTGCCAAGGGAGCATTCGCTCCAAGGGGCCAGTTGTATTATCCAAAAGAGAAAAAGGCAGTTACCGATGAACAGATCAGGAAAGCGATCAAGACGGGTATCAATCGCAATGTCAATCTGATGCTTCGTATTCCAGGACCCATCGCCGGTATTCGCGGTATTCGTTTCATGGCAAAGAAAATCGGTCAGTGGCGTGATAAACTGGGTCCGAAAAAAGCCGGCAGTTATCTTGCCCAGCTCGTACGTATGCAGGAAGAAATTGGTACAGGCGGTGGCGGATTCCGTTTTATCTATGCGGCATTTTTACAGGAAGCCTATACATATCATCAAATCCCGGAACTCATTGATATCTCGAAACAATTTACCAAATCCGGTGATATCTGGCGCTCTGCAGCTGTGCAGGCTGCCGGAATTTACAAAGGAAGAATCGGCAGCCAGGCTGACTTTAATGTGATGAGTGATTATCTCAATGCGTCCGCTGATATCGAAAAACAGGCCTTTCAGGCACTCTCCAAAATAAAGTGGCCGGCATGAGTATCGCAGCCATAAAGATTCATGACCTGGCATTTCAATATCCCAGGCAGGAAGGTGTTTGTTTCAAAAATTTTAATCTTGAGGTGGCGGCAGGTGAAAGATTTGGATTATTCGGGCCCAATGGTGCGGGTAAAACAACATTGATGAATCTGATGACGGGTCTGTTGAAATATTCGTCCGGCAGCATTCGACTGCTGGATCATGAGATCAACGATCATCCAAAATCGATCAATACCATTTTTGGATTTGTGCCACAGGATTTCTCTTATTATCCCGAATTATCTGCCCGGGAGAACATGGCTTTTTATGGCGCATGGTACGGACTCAGCATGAAACAAATAAAAGCCAGATCGAAGGAGTTGCTCGAAATTTTAGGCCTGGCCTCCGTCGGTGACCGCATTGTGAAAAGTTTTTCGGGTGGTATGAAACGCCGGGTCAATCTGGCCATCGGTGTAATGCACGAACCTGAAGTTCTGTTCCTGGATGAACCGACTGTCGGTGTTGACGTGCAATCGCGACATGCCATTATTAACTACCTGAAAAAATTAAATGAAACCGGTACCACATTAATATATTCTTCTCACCAACTGGAAGAAGCAGCTGAACTGTGTAATAAAATTGCGTTGATAGACGATGGTAAGATTATAGCACACGACAGCCTGGAAGTTTTATTGGAGCAGCACGGGCACGAGGGTATGGAAGGATTATTTCTGGAACTCACGGGCAAAAGATTCCGGGATTAACATGCATATACTGAGGGCGACGATTATTAAAGACAGCAAAATTCTACTGCGCGACCGCGTGGGATTGTTCATGATGTTTTTCATGCCCATCCTTTTGGTGATCGTGATTACCAGTGTGCAGAATAGCACATTTGAACTGGTAAATAATAATAAAGTTTCACTGGTTGTTTTTAACAAAGACGGAGGTGCGATGGGTGATCAGCTGATTGAAGCGCTCCGTAAAATCGGTTTATTCAAATTACAGATGGCCGATTCTTCCATGTCCGAACACAATATCGTTTCCGTCATGTACGATAAGGACGCGTTGGTTGCCGTGGTTATTCCCGCAGGATTCACTTCGTTCATACAACATAAGGCAGATGAAATTGCGACCCGTGCATTGAGTGATCCCGATTCGGTTCAGGCAACATCCAAATCAATCCCGGAGCTGACTGATTCCCTTCAAATGTTTTATCACCCGGTGATGCAGGTTTCATTTCGTCAGTCTATTGAAGGAGCACTGCGCAGTTCGGTGCAGGTGATTCAGGGTGAACTGGTCGTCAAAAAATTGTACGCAGCCGTCAATCAAAAAGAAATTCCGACGGACCTTCAAAAAGAAATCCTATTCACCCAGTTTCCCATAACAGAAATCCCTGTTTCACGAACCGGTAGTCGCACGATACCGAATGCCTCTCAGCATAACGTGCCTGCATGGACGATTTTTGCGATGTTTTTTATTGTTCTGTCACTGGGCGGTACAATGGTGAGAGAAAAAAACAGTGGTAGTTTTATCCGATTAAAGACGATGCCTGCCAGTTATCTGCACGCCCTTTTTTCAAAACAGCTTGTTTACCTGACCGTGACCATCCTGCAGGCCGCCGTAGTATTTGTGATTGGGAATAAATTTTTCCCCTATCTCGGATTGCCGACCCTTCATTTGCCAAAAGATATCCTGGCTTTATTTATTGTGACGGCGGTTACGGGTTACTGCGCCGTTAATTATGCCATCTGCGTCGGTGTTTTTGCAGGCACGCCGGAACAGTCAAATGGATTTGGTGCCATCTCCATTATAATTATGGCGGCATTGGGCGGATTAATCGTACCTTCTTTTGCGATGCCAGCCCATTTGCAAAAACTATTGCAGATATCTCCGTTGCATTGGGCGCTTGAAGCATATTACGGACTATTCCTGGAAGGGGGGAAACTGAACGACATTTGGCTGAATATTCTATCTTTATTGGGAATAACCGTGCTCATTCAACTTTTCACTTTATACGGTTTAAAAAGGAAAAATTTAATTTAAAAAGGTAATGGAAACAGCTGCATTAAAGCAACAGGTAAAAGAGCAGATCATTCATTTTCTGAATCTGACGACAGTGAAACCGGAAGATATAAAAGACGACGAGCCGTTATTTGGTGAAGGGCTTGGCCTGGATTCTATCGACTCCATTGAACTGATTGT
>DASXNJ010000380.1:0-14682 GCA_036495145.1 Puia sp. | reverse complement strand
ATTGACAGGAATAAGCAACCTGAGAATCCAATATCCAGAGAATTACCGTCCATAAAGAGTTTCCAATATCCACCGAAAGCCGTGCGAAGTCCAATGTCAATCAACTTCTTTTTTTTCTGAATAGCCCGTTTTTTCCGATATGCCTGTGTTCCGCCAAGACCCGGTTTTATACGTAAAACGGCCTATGAAAAACCATCCAAATCCGATTTGTTCTTGATCCAATCCTTTTGAAACCAGTTGTTAAGTTCCATCATGCTACTACCTGCTTTTTCGCCGGATCGCTGATCACCGGAAAAGCAGGTTTTTTTATTCCGCAAAGCCATTGAGTCTTCGGGATTTCCGGCCAAAATAATCGGGTGGATTCAGTTGATAGCGACGTAAGTATCTACTTCAGCATTTTCAAAGTCTCTGGCCTTTTCGCCATAAATATCAAAATCGGCTGAGTATCTTCTGTCAAGTTCAGTATTCCAGATACCTTCCCAGGTCTTAGCCAGGCTCTCACTTAATTTTCCTGTTGAAGTGTATGCCTGATATTTTGATTCGGGAATTGTTTTACCGATGAGCCCTATTGGAATTTCTTTTAATGAACTGACCTTACAGCCGATGATCGTTGTATAAGGTCCGTTATAATCAGTCTCGTAATCGGTATATACGCAATATATGTCCCCGTTTATTTTATCAGGTATTTTCTCCGAAATATTTTGGCTCATAAATCTTCCAAACAGATCTCCAATATCCTTTAATGATTTATTATTTACATTACTTGTTCTGACGAAAATCCCAATAATATGAAATGCTCCCAATGTGGTCGTTGTCATGTTGATTTTTTTGTCCGTTAAGGTACCCTTCTTATTTTCAAATTATCATTTTCAAATTCCACTTTCACTTTCTCTCATTTTTCACAATTCCATATTTACCACACTATGAAATCCGGGTTTCTGTCTTTTCAAAGAGGCCTGTTCATATGAATACGCGAGCGAAATCAGTAAAGACTCTGTATAGGACCCTGCATAGAAAGAAAGTCCGATCGGCAGTCCGTGAAATAATCCCATGGGTACCGTTATATGAGGGAAGCCTGTGATGGCTGCAGGTGTGGACAATGAAGGACCGTTATCGTAATCTCCATTTACCAGATCAATACAACAGGCCGGGCCATTTGTAATCCCGGACAATGCGTCGAGCTTGTTATCTGTCATGAGATCCTGGATCGTTTTTCGAAATCCCCTGGTTTTTGACAGGGAATCAAGATATTCCTTGCTGTCCAATCCGCCTTTCCCTTCACTTTCAATAAGAATTTCCTGTTTAAAAAATGGCATCGCATTTTTTTCATTTGCCAGATCAAACGCAATTAGTTCCTTTAGTGATTTGACTTTCCCGTTTGCCTGTTCAAGATATTTATTCAGCCCATCTTTAAATTCATACAACAGAACCTGATATTCGGCAGTGCCCAAAAGTTTTAATGGCGATGTTATATCAATTTCAATCAGGATGGCTCCCTGTGCTTCCATCACTTTCATTGCTTCACGAAGCAGGGCAACAAGATCCGGATTGCCTGTTAAATGTGATTTTTCAATTCCGATTCGTTTCCCCTTCAGGCCATCATTATTTAGATATCCAGTATAGTCTTTTAATGATTTACCGACGCTCTCCCGAGTTACAGGATCAGACGCATCCACGCCGGTACCTGAACCAAGTAGTATAGCTGCGTCCCGTACTGTACGGGCCATAGGTCCCGCGGTGTCCTGCGTTGCGGAAATAGGTATGATTCCCGAGCGGCTCCATAATCCAACTGTGGGCTTGATACCCACCAGCGCATTTACACTGGCTGGAGAAACTACCGAACCATCTGTCTCAGTTCCCACACATATCGCACTCAGACTGGCAGCGCCGGCAGCACCTGATCCGGCACTCGATCCCGAAGGATTTCTGTCAAGAATATAAGGAGACTTTGTTTGCCCTCCCCGGCTGCTCCATCCGCTGCAGGAATGCGATGAACGAAAATTTGCCCACTCGCTGAGATTTGTTTTACCCAATAATACCACCCCGGCGTTTCTCAATTGTTTCATCACAAATGCATCTTCTTTTGCACGATTTCCCATCAATGCAAGCGAACCGGCAGTAGTCAGCATCTGATCTCCCGTATTGATATTATCTTTTACGAGAATGGGAATCCCATGCAAGGGTCCCCGGATTTTTCCACCCTTTCTTTCCAAATCAAGTCCTTCAGCGATGCTGATTGAGTCGGGATTTAATTCAATAACAGAGTTCAGCTTTGGTCCTGCCTTGTCTATTTCTTTTATTCTTTCGAGGAACGCTTTTGTGATGGATACAGAACTTTCTGCTCCATTTTGCATTTTGATTTGCAGTTCCCGGATGGTTATTTCCTCCAGATTGAGAACCGTGTTTCTTTTGTCCGAATGGCTGTCAACTTCTTCTGCCACGGGACGGAACCATCCGCTCATTGCAGTAAGACCAATACCTGTCAGAGAGCCGTTGCGAATGAACTTCCTTCTCTCCATAAAAATCTTTTATAGAACTAAACATTAAAAAGTAAACATCCACTCCTCCACACTTATACTCCTATCTCTTATACTCCTATACTTTTATCTCCAGCCTCCTCCCAATGATCTGTATAACTCTACCCGGGCATTCAATTCCTGATTCTGGATAAATGCCAGGCTCAATTGTGCATCGAGAGCTGTCTGTTGTGCAGTTATCACTTCAAGGTAATTCGCCAGATCATTTTTAAAAAGTAATTGGGAATTATTTACCGCGCCACTTAGTGTATCGGCTCTTTGTTGTGCATATTTTTCCTGCTCCTTTAATTTTTGTACTCTTACCAGGGCGTTGGTTACTTCAACAGCTGCAGTCAGCACCGATTGCCTGAAACGGATAACGGCCTGTTCCCTTTGCTGTTTAGAAATCTCCAATTGGGTTCTCAATTGTCTGCCTTGTAAAATCGGCTGTATTAATGTAGCTCCCGCCAGACCAAATAATGATCCGGGAATATTAAACCAGTTACTGGCTTTTAAAGATTCGAAACCTGCTCCTGCCGTAAGATTCAATGCGGGGTACATATTCGCCTGGCTAACCCCGACTTGCGCATTCGCCTGTATGAGCGCCAGTTCGCTTGCCCTTACATCCGGTCGCCTGTTTAAAAGCGAAACCGGCAATCCCGTTTCCAATGAATCACTAAAATGAATATCCGTTAAACTTCCTTCCCTGTGGATGGCACCGGGAAGACTGCCCGTTAGCAATTGCAAACTGTTTTCCTGGATTTGAATACCTTGTTCAATTTGAGGAACCAGCTGCGCCGTATTATCTCTTTGTGATTCTGCCTGCTGTACGCCGAGGTATGTAACTTCTCCCGCATCATATAACAGGCGTGTAAGTTTCACAAAATCAATCGTCAGTTCCAGTGTTTTTTTTGCTTCGATCAGTTGCTGATCAAGCATTAATAAATTGAAATATCCCTGCGCGATATTTGCAACGAGCGTAGTCTGTAAAGCTTTAGCTACCTCATAACTCTGAAGATAGTTCGCTCTGGCCGATTCCTGCTGGCGGCTTATCTTCCCCCAGATATCAATCTCCCAGCTCATATTTACAGAAGCGAGAAAATCATTGGTATTATTACTGAGGGCCCCGTTATTTACGCCGGAGGGACCATTGTCTGAATTCCGGTATAAATAGGAAGAAACCCTGCCATTCACTTGTGGAATCCATAACCAATCTGATTGCTTCACCTGTGACTGCGCGATACTGATATTTCGCAGTGCAAATTGCAGATCAAAATTGAGGGTAATCCCGGTGTCGATCAAATGTCTCAATACAGTATCTGAAAAATAACTTCTCCAGGAAATATCAGCAATGCTTATCGTATCGTGCAACGTCGTATCCGAAATAAATCTATCCGGCAGTAACACGGTCGGACGCCGATAATTTTTTCCCGTTCGGCAGGCGGTTACCAGCATTAAGAAAATAACAATTCCGTATCTAAAAAACTTTTTCATTTACATTGGTTGATATCGCTGCCTATTCAGATCTGAGTTCATATTTTTTCTCGCGCAATGCCTTTGGCCTCCCCGTCATTCTTTCCTGCAGTGCCTGGAACATAACAAATAACACCGGTATAATAAATACGCCCAGCAATACGCCTGTAAGCATGCCACCTACTGCACCGGTACCAATGGACCGGTTGCCCAATGCAGATCCTCCGGTGGCCCAGGTGAGCGGAAGAAGCCCGACGATAAATGCAAAAGATGTCATCAGAATAGGACGGAGCCGTAACCGGCTGGCCTCAAGGGCAGAAGCAATAAGATCCATCCCCGAACGCCTGCGTTGTACTGCATATTGAACAATCAATATGGCATTTTTTGCCAGAAGACCGATGAGCATAATAATTCCGACCTGTACATAAATATTATTTTCAATGCCTGTCAGATTGATAAAAAGAAATACTCCCAGAAGTCCCGTAGGAATTGAAAGCAGTACTGCGAGGGGCAGAATATAACTTTCATATTGAGCAGCTAACAGAAAATATACAAATACGATACTGAGAATAAATATCAACTGGGTTTGCGAACCTGCGTTACTTTCTTCACGTGTAATACCTGACCATTCGTATGAATAACCGCGTGGCAGATAGTTTGCTGCAACTTCTTTTATCGCTTTAATGGCGTCGCCCGAACTGTACCCTGGTTT
The DNA here is from genome assembly GCA_036495145.1 of Puia sp. Lineage (GTDB taxonomy): Bacteria > Bacteroidota > Bacteroidia > Chitinophagales > Chitinophagaceae > Puia. Next base: position 9,981 of record DASXNJ010000380.1, on the reverse strand, counting down.
TACACTTCCGTCAATCGTTGTGGAATTGAAGAGGTTTGTCCGGCTTACCGTTTCAGGACCATATACCCTTTCCAGTGAAACCAGCTCATTTAATGGAATCATTTGCCCGCTGGTATTTTTCACATATATTCCATCCATAGCCGTCGGATCCATTCGGTAAGGAATATCTGCCTCTACAATTACACGGTAATATTTTCCAAACCGGTTGAAATCCGAAACAAAACTGCTCCCAAAATATACCTGCATGGTTCCAAGGATATTGGCTACCGATACATTTAATTGCTTCGCTTTGGCATTGTCAATATTCAGAAGAAACTGCGGATTATTTGTGTTGAATGAAGTAAAGGCAAATGCTATCTCAGGACGTTTATAGAGTTCCCCAATAAATCCATTCGTTACATTACCCAGACTCGTCAGTGGACCACCATTTCTGTCCTGAATAATCACTTCAAACCCGCTGGTATTTCCGAAACCCTGAACCGTCGGGGGCTGAAAAAGAAAAACACTCGCCTCTTTAATGGTATTTGTTTTTCCTGTAATCTCGGCAATCACCTGTTCAATTGTTTTCCTGGGAACCCTGGCTGTCTGGTCTTTCAGCTTGACAAAACCAACACCATAGGCCGAACTGCTTGCCCCGGAAAGAATATTCAAACCGCTGATGGCACCACGTTTGTCAACCGCCTGAACGTGGTCTAAAACGCTGTCAATTTTCTTTAACACCACATCTGTTCTGTCGAGTGATGATGATGGTGGCAGATTAAATGAAAGGATCACAAAATTCTGATCTTCTGCCGGGATAAAACCCGTAGGCGTGGTACGAAAAAATATAATGGTTACTGTAAATACAATGGCCAATCCCAATAAACCGACCCATTTATGCCTTATCAGAAAACGGACGGCTCCCACGTAACGATGTGTGGTAGCTTTGAAACCAACGTTGAATGCATTCCCGAATCTTCTTGCAAACCCGACTTTCTTTTTTTCTTCTCCGGGTACTTCATGGGCATTCCTAAGAAATAAAGCACAAAGTGCAGGGCTCAGCGTCAACGCATTCAGAGCCGATATCAGGATCGCTATGGCAAGTGTAAAGGCAAACTGTCTGTAAAATATGCCCGCGGGACCTTGCATGAAACCAACCGGAACAAACACTGCGGCCATTACAAGCGTAATGGAAATGATCGCGCCGGAAATCTCACTCATCGACTGGACAGTTGCCTCCCTTGCCCCCAAACCCGTTCGTTCCATTTTTGAATGCACTGCTTCCACCACAACGATGGCGTCATCAACCACGATACCGATGGCCAGTACCAGCGCAAAAAGAGTAAGCAGATTAATGGTGAACCCGAAGAGCTGCATAAAGAAAAAAGTTCCCACAATAGCCACGGGAACCGCAATGGCCGGGATGAGCGTAGATCTGAAGTCCTGCAGAAATACAAATACAACAAGAAAAACCAGGATAAATGCTTCCAGCAATGTTTCTTCTACCTGTTTAATTGAAGCATCGAGAAAATCCTTTGCGCTGAAAATGGTGAATGCATGGATGCCTTTTGGAAATTTGGTCTCCGCATTTTTCATCACTTCATCAATAGCAATGAGTATATCATTGGCATTGGAGCCGGCCGTCTGAAAAATTCCCAAACCTGTGCCACGATACCCTTGCACAAGAGAATTGGAACCATACGTAAATGCTCCAAATTCCACACGGGCAATATCATTTAATTTAATGACGGATCCGTCTGCTCCGGTTTTAACAATAATATCTTCATAGTCTTTATTCTGCGAAAGCTTGCCTTTATACTTTAAAATATATTCAAAAGAAGCAGAACTTCCCTCACCAAATCGTCCGGGCGCCGCTTCCACATTCTGATCCTGTATCGCTGCGAGGACTTCCTGCACTGAAATATTATTCAGGGCCAGTCTGTCCGGCTTGAGCCAGATACGCATGGAATAATCCTTGGCACCGAATACCTGCGCCTGCCCCACACCGGGAACACGCTGAATTTCCGGGATGACATTTATCTTGGCATAATTTTGCAAAAACTTTTCATCGTAAGCCGTATCCGTGCTGTACAGCAGGGTTACGTTGATCATACTGTTCTGCTGCTTTTGCGTGGAAATTCCGGCCTGCACCACTTCCGTCGGAATCTGACTAACGGCCTTGGACACCCTGTTTTGTACATTGACAGATGCCAGATCAGGATTGGTTCCCTGTTTAAAAAATACATTGATTGACATACTTCCGTCATTACCGGAACTGGATGTCATATAAGTCATGTTTTCCACCCCATTGATCGCTTCCTCCAGGGGAGTAGCCACCGCACGTGCCACTACTTCAGCATTCGCTCCGGGATAAAATGCGTTCACGCTTACGGTAGGCGGCGCGATATCCGGAAATTGGGTGATAGGCAGCGAAGTCATCGAAATCAATCCCAGCAGAAGCAGAATGATCGAAATCACCGTAGACAACACCGGCCTTTCTATAAATCTTCTTAACATTTTAATTTTTTAATCTTGATTGTCATTACAACGGTCGCACTTTCAGCAGACTGTCCAGCGACATTGGCTCCGGGTTAATTTTGGCGCCGTCAGATAGTTTGTCCACCCCGGAAAAAACAATTTTATCACCGGCTTTTAACCCTTTTTCCACCTGATAATAATTACCCGCCCGTCCGCCGACCAGTATAGCAGTATTGACGACCTTATTGCTGTCTCCCAAAACAAACACAAACATTTTATCCTGTAATTCATAGGTTGCTTCCTGTGGAATAACCGGACCAGCGGGTAAAGTGATAGAAATTCTCACCCTTCCGGTATTACCAGATCTCAATACCCCGTTCGGATTTGGAAAGCTGGCACGGAAAGGAATGGCGCCCGAACCCGTAGTGAATTGGCCGGCTACGATTTCAACCCTTCCCTTCATCGCATACACCGTATTGTCTGAAAGAATTAGCTCCACAGGAGGCAGGTTTTTAATTTTTTCTTCGATCGTCTTACCCGGATATTCATCTTTGAACCGGAGGAAAGCTGTTTCACTAACAGAAAAATAGGCACGCACATCTTTCACTTCAGAAATATTGGTGAGGGGCTCCACGTTGGAATTCCCCACCAGGCTTCCTATTTTAATATGTACTCTTCCGATATATCCATCTACCGGCGCTTTTATGAGCGTGTACCCGATATTAATTTTTGCATTCCCCACAGTAGCATTCGCCTGGGCGACATAAGCGGTAGTGGCATCATAGGCTGATTTGGCTGTCTTAAGTTGTATGGGCGAAATCACATTATTCTGTACCAGGGGCTCAAGCTTATTCACATCAATTTCTGCAGTTGCCTGATTGGCTCTCGCTACAGCCAATGCAGCATTGGCATTGTTTAAAGCTTCCTGATAAGGCTGATCGTTTATTTTAAACAGGGGCTGGCCTTTTTTTACAAAAGCGCCTTCATCCACATATATCTTTTCAATATAACCACTCACCTGGGGCCTGATCTCAATATCATTACTGCCTTCAAGTGACGCCGTATATTCCCGGAATGTGGTAAAGGGCCGGTCAGTAACTGTAATGACGGGCAGGTTGGGCGGCGGCGGTGCTGCATACCCTACACCAGCCTCAGAACTGTGACAGGATTGTAAAGCAATAAATGCCGATAAAATCGGAATCCCTGCATTCAGGTATTTTCGCATAACAGTTTTTTGATAGAAGTCTTAACTTCCGGTTAACAGGCAAGAATTGCAAATTTAGTGGTCTTGCCGAACTTAAATTCTACCAATCATATAATTCAGAAGGAAATAATACGACTTAACCTGACGGGAAATTCTTTTTATTTTCGTTGAGATAAACTTGTCAGAAGAGTTTCCAAATAGTTCAATGTCATCGTAAAACCTCCCTGAAAGCCCATTTCTATCATTTTTTCCATGCGCTCCAGGGAGTCGTTTTTTATAGTAATACTCACTTTTGTTATTTCGTTTTGTTCGGTGAAGTTCAAATCCCAATCAGAACCAGGCAATACAGGATTTTCATCCTTATCCGCAAATGCATTCAGCATTTTAAAATTGGTAGTTGGACTAATCGATGTATACTTCTGAATAGACCAGTGCTCCTGCCCTTCCGGACTTACCATGGCATAAAATCTACGGCCGCCAACTTTGAAATCCATAAATTTTGTCTTTGATTCCCAGGGCTTGGGTGCCCACCATTGGTCAAGAATTTCCTGTTTCGTAAAGGCATCCCATACCAGGGAAAGGCCGGCATCAAATTCCCTGTCTACAAATACTGTTTTTGTCGTTTTGTCCACTATAAAATCAAATAATAAATTGTTTTTCATTTTTTCTGTTTTTTAATGTTTGATAATATTTTGTCAAGCTGATTAAATCGTGTTTCCCAAATTTTTCTGAATTGATTCAGCCATTTATCAATCTCTTTCATTTTTTCGATTTCAAGTGAATAGTAAATTTCCCTGCCCTGCTGCTCCTGTTTCACCAGCTCGCATTCCGTGAGTATGCGAAGATGTTTGGAAACAGATTGCCTGGTCGTATTGAAGTTCTCCGCTATGGCATTAGGGGTCATTGACTGCAATGCAATTAAAGTAATGATGGCCCGCCTTGTCGGATCGGCAATGGCCTGAAAAATATCCCGTCTCATGCTGTTATAATTTATATTTGCGAAACTGATCGGTTGCAAATATATGCGCAACTATTCGGTTTCGCAAATTTTTTTCAGAGTTAAGTAAAGTTATTTCCAGGCCTTTCTTAAAAATCGCAGCCAGTTACCGTGCAGAATTTTTTGAATATCAGCATCAGCATATCCTCTTAGGCTAAGCAAGGCCGGTAGTTTTTGTAAGTCGGAAATACTGTTCAGATCAAAAGGAGACTGCTCGGTTCCGAAGGCGCCATCCAGGTCGCTCCCAATAGCAATATGATCCACATTCCCGGCAATCTGACAAATATGATCGTAATGATCAATCAGCCGGTTTAGATTCACACCCATTGCCCTTGGAAGTGAAACACCCCGGATCCAGCCATCGGCGAGCATCCAGGCATCCAAGACGCCGCCGATCACCGCTCCCCTTTCAATTAATATTTTTATCTGGTCGTCAGTCAGTTGACGCTGATTTTTGACCAGCGTACGGCAGTTATGGTGGCTCGCCCAAACCGGACCTTTGTAAATTTCCGTTGCCTGGCTGAATCCGGTATCCGTGAGATGAGTCACATCCAAAATCATATGGAGGGAATCCATTTCCTTCAATAAAGATTTTCCGGCTTCGCTGAATCCGTCTTCAGTTCCGGTTCCACCTGCATAACGACCTTCTCCGTAATGCGCCGGACCGAGGGCCCTCAATCCATATCCATATGCCTTTTCGAGATAAGATATGCTCACCAGAGAATCCGCACCCTCCAGACTCAATATAAACCCGATTGGTTTGTCAGTATCTGCATTCGTATCTTCCGTCCATCTCTTTATATGATTTTCCAGAGATTCTCCGTCCGTTATCTGTATCATTTCTCCCTGTTCCACCATGGCCCTGTACCAGGCAAGCTGGCCCTGGGTTTGCGCCCATGCCTGTTCAGGTGAATGCCAGCCGGGAAGGGGACTTCCCTCCCTTACGTAGCGTGCAATTTGAGTTGCTACAACCAAACCAATTTTTCCTTCACGCAGTGCTGGAAGAGAAACCACATTTCTTTCCCTGTCTGGTTTGTCAGTTAATCCTTTTTCCCGGTCACGTAATTGCACGACTGTTTGTTTCAGGTCGCGATTCCATTCCATGGCGTTCATGGCAAGGTCCAGGTGTGCATCCATTATAAACATGTATGCAAATTAGTATCTTCATCTGTAAACGCATGCTATGTCTTATGTGATTTTGCTGACAGGAATTCTGCTTCTGATTTTATTAACCACCTGGGCAAAATTAAATGCGTTCCTTTCATTTTTACTGGTTTCGATGGGCATTGGACTCGCCAATGGTATGACGATCGATTCGGTTACCCATGCTGTGCAGACAGGAATGGGCGATATGCTGGGTTCACTCATAGTGATCATCGTTGTCGGAGCGATGATTGGAAAGCTGATTGCCGAATACGGTGCCGCTCAGCGGATTGTCTCATCTTTTATGAAATGGTTTGGCAGAAAATACCTGGTATGGGCGCTGGTGATCACGGCTTTCATCGTAGGAATTCCTCTGTTCTATGGAATCGGATTTGTTTTGCTCGTGCCGCTGATCATCACCCTCTCCTATAAATATGATATACCAGCAGTATACATCGGCCTCCCCATGCTGGCTTCATTGTCTGTTACTCACGGATACTTACCTCCGCATCCGTCTCCCGTTGCTTTGATACAACAATACCACGCGGATTTGGGACTAACACTTCTGTATGGTTTCGTAGTTGCCGTTCCATCAGTTATTATTGCGGGGCCACTGTTTGCCACCACATTAAAAAAATATAACAGGAAGCCACTCGCAACTTTCGCAGGAAAAACCATTTCCGAAGAGGAGTTACCGGGTATCGCCGATAGTTTTATTACGGCATTGCTACCGGTTGTGCTGATCGGTACTGAAACGGTTTTGAAATTGATCATGCCGGTGAATTCCGCGCCTGTAAAAATCTTTGCCGTTTTGGGCGACCCCTCTATGGCGCTACTGATAACATTGGCATACGCAGTTTATTCCCTTGTATTGAAAAGAGGGAAAAAACTTGAACCATGTATGATTTCCATGGGTGAAGCCGCAAAAGATATTTCATTGATATTACTGATTATTGCAGGTGCGGGCGCGCTAAAACAGGTGCTTACAGATAGTGGCACGGCCGCCCAACTGACACAGGTCATGAAGGGTCTGAACCTTCATCCCATTCTGGCAGCATGGTTTATTGCCGCATTTATTCGCGTATGCCTCGGTTCGGCCACAGTAGCAGGCCTTACGGCTGCGGGTATGGTCGCACCGCTGATTGTTGGATCCACCATCAATCCCAGCCTGATTGTTTTGGCTACGGGAGCGGGCAGCCTGATGTTTTCACACGTGAACGACTCCGGATTCTGGTTGTTCAAGGAATATTTTAATTTAACGGTGAAGGAAACTCTTAAAACCTGGAGTGTGATGGAGTCGATTGTATCAGTCATCGGTTTACTCATGGTTGTTCTCATTTATTTAATAACCCGTCATTAAAAATGTATTATGTCAGCAGACGAAAATTTTAAATCACTTGGCCTGGAACTGCCTCCCGCACCTACGCCAATCGGCGTTTATAAACCCTTTCTGATAGATGGTAAACATTGTTACGTATCAGGGCATGGTCCGCTCCGGTCGGATAAATCGCTGATCATCGGACGCGTCGGATCTGATATTAATATGGAAGAAGCAAAGCTCGCCGCACGCCAGGTCGGACTCGCTATTCTGGCGACATTAAAACAAAACCTGGGTAGTTTGAATAAAATCAAACGTGTGATCAAGGTGCTGGGAATGGTGAACGCCGTCGATACTTTCGAAAAACATCCATATGTAATAAATGGCTGCAGTGAATTATTCGCACAGGTATGGGGAACGGATAATGGGATTGGTGTCCGCTCAGCGGTCGGGATGGGTACGCTGCCCGACAATATTCCGGTGGAAATTGAGGCGCTGTTTGAACTAGTGTGAAAGTGTGGAAATCATCTGCCAACCACCAACGATCAACGGTTAACGGTTAACGAAAAATATAGCAATGAACGAGAATCCCTGGTACGAAGCAGTTAATATCAACGAGTACGACACGCCGGCATTGCTTGTTTATCCTTCACGAATAACGGAGAACATTGTCCGTCTTGTAAATCGTGTGGATGTCCGTTTGTTGCGACCTCACGTGAAAACGAATAAGATGGCTGAGGTATCCCGGCTTATGATGCAGGAAGGAATAAAAAAGTTTAAGGCCGCTACTATCGCTGAAACAGAAATGCTGGCCATGATCGAAGCGCCAGACGTTTTGCTCGCATATCCGCCCACGATTCCAAAAATAAAGAGACTGATCAGGCTGATAAAAAAATATCCTGCTACTCATTTTTCCTGCCTGGTTGACAGTGCAAATACAGCAGTCGCCATTTCTTACTTATTTGCGCTTGCGGATCTCACAGCGAGTGTTTTTATCGATCTGAATCTCGGAATGAACCGCACCGGTATACAACCGCAAAATGCTATAACATTATTTGAAAAAATAATTTCGCTTCCTGCCATAAAAATCTTGGGTCTGCACGCTTACGACGGACATATCAAAGACAGGGATATGAAAATCAGAACCGAAGTTTGTCTCCAGGCTTTCGAACCCGTTTCAAAATTAAAACGAACATTGGAGGACATCGCAGGGCATTCTACAACACTGATTGCAGGAGGCTCCCCAACCTGTTTTATTCACGCTGAAGCCGGCGATAGAGAATGTAGTCCGGGCACTTTTGTTTTCTGGGATAAGGGTTATTCAGAAAATTTACCGGAACAACCATTCGACTGGGCAGCCATTCTGGTCAGCCGGATTATTTCCATTCCGGCTCCTGGTATGATCTGCGTGGATCTTGGATACAAATCGGTTGCTTCGGAAAATCCTCTTCCGAGAGTCTATTTTTTAAATGCGCCGGAAGCCATTCCGACAGCACAAAGCGAAGAACATCTGGTTCTAAAGGTTCCTGATTCCGGCCGGTTCAATCCGGGAGATATTTTGTATGGCGTACCCTCGCATATCTGCCCGACAGTTGCACTCTATGACAATGCTCTTGTGGTGGAGAACAACACGATCGTTGGTTCATGGAATATCATTGCGAGAAAAAGAGAAATCACTGTCTAGGCTTAAGGCGTAAGGCGTAAGGCTTAAAGCTTTTTTAAATTGCATATAACTGTCAACCGTCAACCGTCATCTCATAACCGGTGCCGCCTCATAATGAATCCCCGGATTATAATATCCAAAAAGGAGCGCCGATAATTTTCTCGTAAGAACCCACGCTTCATTATTGTAGTCCCAGCTCTGGTCAGTATTGTTTTTTGTAAATACGCTGAAGATATAAGGGTTCGGAGCATTTACATAAAGAATTTCATTCCTGCTTTCATCAACGGCACCGCTTTTGGAGGCCACAAAAATATCAGGTGGTATTTGTGAAATGGCATCTTCATCCCAGTATTGCCTGCCCAGCGTTCTCAACATGCGATCACTGCTTTTCGGACTTAATACTTTTCCCTGTACGATCCGTTCCATGATTTCTGCTATTTCCCTTGGTGTCGTCTGGCCCCATCCGAAGATCTCCCGATCTTTTTCTCTGCCGGGTGTCCGGCTGTTTACGCGCGTAGATGAATAACCCAGACTATCCATGAGAAAATTGATTCGTTGACCTCCCCCTGCGATACCCTGTAACATCAGGCTGGCTGTATTATCGCTCAGTGAGATGGAAAGTAACATCAGTTTGCTCAAAAGAATTTTCTCATCCGGCCTGAATGACGCCAGCACATCTTCTCCGGGATCATATTTTATTGTATCCTTATAGATCATCACCTGATGAAACTCCAGTTCCTTATTCTGGATCTTGTCCATGATGCCAATCATGATAGGAATTTTAACTATGCTGGCGGTAGGAAACACCGTATCAGCATTGAATGATGCGATGCGATTTTTTTTTAATTCATGAACATATATGCCGATGGTTCCGTGAAACCCCCTGATAAGTTCCGCAATCTGTCTTTCAAGTGTCTTATCCGTTTTTTGTGCAATCGCAGAAAGAGAAAGCAAAGAAAACAGGAAGGTTAATAGATTCTTCATTGACGGCATTTAATAAGAAACAAAAATAGCATTTGTAAATTCAGATCCACGGTTTCGCCCGATGAAAAATCCTGCAACTCAGCTAACTTGCATGTCAGAAAATTCTCAGCCGGATGCATAAAGTAGCGGAAAAACAAATCATTCAAAATAAATCATACCCCACCATTACGGGAACGGTATACCCCATCCTGTTCATGATCAGTATTTCACATTTA
>DASXNJ010000379.1:0-5433 GCA_036495145.1 Puia sp. | reverse complement strand
CAGCGCCACGCGCCATGCCTGAGACGTTTCATTGGCATCGGCAGGTCTGATGACGGTCATGTTGGGAACAGAACGGAGACCCGCCAGTTGTTCTATCGGTTGATGGGTGGTTCCGTCTTCACCCAATCCAATACTATCGTGTGTGAAAACATAAATGGGTTTTATTTTGCTGATCGCAGCCAGACGCATTGGCGGACGCATATAATCAGAAAATATCAGAAAGGTGGCGCCATAAGGAATGAATCCTTTCGTCAATGCCATCCCGTTCAGGATCGCACCCATGCTGTGTTCGCGGATTCCAAAATGAAAATTTCTGCCGTCATAATGTTCTGCAGAGAAAGAATCGTATCCATCCAGGATAGTATCTGTAGAAGGAGAAAGATCCGCTGAACCACCGATCAGGAAAGGAATCTGCGCTGCGATTGCATTCAGCACTTTTCCGGATGCTTTCCGGGTTGCTATTTTTTCGTCCCCGCTGAATACGGGAAGTTTATCCTTCCAACCGCCCGGCAGTTTTCCATTCGTTGTGCTTACGAATTCATTTGCCTCCACAGGGTATTTTTCCCTGTATTGATTGAACAGGTTACTCCATGATTTTTCTTTTTCTATTCCCTCTTTTCCGGCGGCCCGGTAAAACGACAATACGTTTTCAGGAACCACAAATGACTGTTCGGGATCAAATCCAAAGAATTTTTTAACCAGCTTCACTTCGTCTGCACCCAGCGGAGAACCATGGGCCGCAGCCGAATCCACTTTGTTGGGACTTCCATAACCAATATGCGTTCTCATTTTTATCAATGAAGGTTTCCCCGTTTCTGCTTTGGCCTTCACAAGCGCATTTTCTATAGCATCCAGATCATTGCCATCGGGCAGCACCTGAACATCCCATCCATAAGCTTCAAACCGGGCACCCACATCTTCATTAAAAGTAATGTTGGTATTTCCCTCGATCGTGATGTGGTTATCGTCATAGATATAAATCAGGTTACCCAGTTTGAGACTGCCCGCAATAGATGCCGCTTCTGATGTGATTCCTTCCATCATATCGCCATCACTGCAGATAACATAGATGGAATAATCAAAAAGATCAAATCCCGGTTTGTTATATCTGTCTTCCAGAAATTTCTGGGCGATGCCCATTCCCACGCCATTCACGAAACCCTGTCCGAGCGGCCCGGTGGTAGCTTCGATACCATCCGTTAATCCATACTCCGGATGACCGGGCGTCTTACTGTGAAGCTGTCTGAATTTTTTTATGTCGTTCAGTGTGAGATCATATCCGGTGAGATACAAATAACTGTACTGTAGCATACAGGCATGACCCGCGGACAATATAAAACGGTCACGGTTAGGCCAGTTTGGATCCTGCGGATTATAATTCATGATTTTCGACCACAGAATATGTCCGAGCGGCGCCAGCGCCATCGGTGTGCCCGGATGACCAGAATTCGCTTTCTGAACAGCATCGGCCGCCAGTATTCTAACTGTGTTTATGCAAAGTGTATCTAAGTCAACGGTTGTTTTTTCTGCAGTTTCCATTGTTTTCTTTTTAATTTATTAACCCCAAAGTGTAAGGCCTAAAGCTTAAAGCCCAAAGCTTGAAGCGTAAAGCTTAAAGCCCAAAGCTTAAAGCCTAAAGCCTAAAACTTCTCAAGCTTAAAGCTAAGCCCAAAATTTTTTTAGCTTAATGCAATTTATTGAATTAATCTCCCGGAATTTTTTATTCACAATGCATTTTTATCATCAAATTTCTTGCCTTCGCTGGTAGAAATCAGTTTTAGGCATTAGGTTTTTAACTTTATGCTTAAAAAGGCCTTAAGCCTAAGAAGCCTATTTTTGTCTAAAATATCTTTTGAGGAAAGCCAGGCAGATTCTATGGAAAATCCTTAAAATATCGGGCATCAGTTTGGCCGCTATTTTAATATTGCTTTTTCTCGCGCCCTATCTTTTCCCCGATACCGTTGGAAAACAAATCAAACACTGGACAAACCAGTCCATAAAAGGTGATCTGAATTTTACAAAGGCACGTCTTTCTTTTTTTACCCATTTCCCGTCGCTGACACTTACCCTGTATGATGTTGACCTGAAGGGCTCCGCTCCTTTTGTCGTGGACACACTACTGTCGGCGGAGAAATTAGGCTTCGGAGTGAACCTGGAAAAACTGATTTTCGATCACCTGGTAAGTATCAATAAAATTTACCTGAGCGGTGCTTTTATCCATATCATGGTCAATGAGGGCGGACAGGCAAATTATAATATTTATGTGGCCGATACAAGTAACAAAACCGCCAGTACTGATTCTTCGGCCGCTTCCCTGCACCTTGAAAAAATAGTCATAAAAGACAGCCGGCTCCTTTACAATGACCAGTCCGTACCCATGCTCATCCAGGCAGATCATTTATACTACGAAGGAACCGGGGATCTTAGTAAATCAATTTTTGATCTCGCATCACATATCAGGTCTGATTCCCTCAGTTTTATGTTGAATAATCATGACTATGTACGCAGAAAGGCCTTAGACGCAAATCTGGTCACGAGTATTAATACAAAAACACTCGCCCTCATTTTCCAGGAAAATAAAATCCGGATGAACAAACTCAATCTTGCTTTTACGGGTAAGCTGGATTTTCTGAAGAATGGATATGATATAGATTTCAATATTTCATCCCAGAATGCAGATCTGTATCAACTCGTAACTATTTTTCCACCCGAATACCTGGACTGGCTGGAAAAGACAACGGTAAAAGGAACCATCAACTTAACGAGCACACTGAAAGGAAAATATATTGCTTCCACAGGAGAAATGCCGGACTATGGAGTAAACCTGACCATCCGGGACGGGTTTATCGATTATCAGGATGCACAGATTCCCGTTAGCCAGTTAAATGCACATGCAGAGGCTGAACTGCCCTCTCTTGATCCGGAAAAACTTCATATAAAAATCGATTCCCTGTCTTTCAAACTCGCACAGGATTATTTTCGCAGCCATCTGGAAACTACCGGTTTGAGTGAACCGAAAATTCAAATGCTGGGGGATGCAAACATGAATCTGGCAAATCTAAAACTGGCAACAGGCATCAGTAGTTTCGATGCTAAAGGGCAGCTTGCCCTGCATTTATCTGCCAATGGAAAATATTCCAGGAAAATCGTAAAGACCTCTTTTCGAAAAACAGATACCGTCATCGCCAGTATCCCTGTCTTCGATATGACTTGCAGCATAAAAAACGGATACGTAAAATATTACAAAGTGGCACAGCCCATTCAGAATATTTTTTTAGAAATGCATGCAACCTGTCCGGATGCAAATTATCAGCATGCCTATTTTAAAATAGACACGCTTCATGCCACCGCCTTAAAAAATTATCTGGAAGCAAGGGGTATCATACACGCATCCACTGATTATCCAATGGATTTGAAGGTAAAGGGATCGGTTGATTTGAGTGACATCAAACAGATTTATCCGCTGGATAGTCTCACGCTATCGGGTCTGATGTTAATCAATATCAGTGCCAATGGAAAATATGCGCCGGATCATCATCTCTTTCCAAAAACGACGGCTGAGTTCAACCTGAAAGATGGATTTATTAAGACGGCATACTATCCCCACCCCATTGATAAAATAAATATTTCGTTACACGCCACGGACAATGCGGGAGATCTGAATAGTCTGAATTGTTCTGTCCATCCGGCCAGTATTTATTTTGAAGGAAAGCCTTTTTTCTTTGAGGGCCAGTTTAAAAACTTTGATGATCTGAATTACGATTTATCCGCCAATGGAGAAATCGATCTGGGAAAGATCTACCAGGTATTCGCGCGCAAAGATCTCGGCGTTTCCGGTTTTATCAGAATCAAAGCCAATTTCAAGGGGAAGCAAAGCGATTCAAAAAACGGTCGTTATGATCTGCTGGATAATTCCGGAGCCATGGATGTGAAGGATCTGGCCATTACGCAGGAGTTATTTCCAAAACCATTTTTTATCGATCAGGGACATTTCAGATTCGACCGCGACAAAATGTGGTTTGAACATTTTCAGGCTCACTATGGAAAATCAGACCTGCAACTGGACGGATTTGTAGAAAATGCGATCAACTATGCGCTGGCAGGAAACGATATGCTCAAAGCGAATTTCAATTTGAAATCAAAAAATATTGATCTCAATGAATTCGCGGTCTATGCCTCTTCAAAAACTTCGCAGGCCGATACCCAGTCTGCCGCCGGTGTGATCATGATCCCGCAAAATCTGGATCTGACGATCAAGGCCGAAGCGGACAGGATCCTGTATAATGACATTACACTGAATCAGTTTACGGGTGGAGTGCTGATCAAAGAGGGTGGCATTGAATTATCGGAAACGGGTTTTGAAATCATCGGCTGTCAGGCAACCATGAGTGGTAAATATGCGAGCGCCAGTACGACGCGTGCCAATTTTGAATATAAACTCGTGGCTAAGGATTTTGACGTACAGCGGGCCTATAAGGAAATCAAATTATTTCATGACCTCGCCAGTTCCGCCGAACATGCATCGGGTATTATTTCCATCGACTATGCGCTCAGCGGAAAACTCAATGAAAAAATGTATCCTGTCTACCCTTCTCTTGCTGGCGGCGGTGTGCTCAGTGTGAAAAATGTAAAATTTAAAAATTGGAAACTGTTCAATACGGTGAGCAGCAGTTCGGGTAAATCCGATCTGAAAGATCCTGAGCTGTCCAAAATCGATGTAAAATCTTCGATCAAAAATAATCTCATCACCATTGAGCGGTTTAAATTCAAGACCGGCGGCTTTCGCATCCGTTTTGAGGGCCGGACTTCCTTCGACAATAAAGTAAATTTTAAAATGCGCATCGGGCTTCCTCCCCTCGGAATTATCGGAATTCCCCTCAGAATCACGGGAAGTTCAGATAATCCGAAAATTAAACTCGGTAACTCAGACACCGATCCGCTACAGGAGAAAGAAGCGGAGTAAAATGTCTTATATATCTATTTATTTTGAATAACCTTCATTTAAAATTTCACCAGTCGATGGATTTACTGTGAAGTAAATACTGCACCAGTTGACAAGTACAAGTTCATCATTAAAAATTCGAATGTATGTAAATGGACATTCTTCAAAGTCATACGTTCTTTTAGCTATCTGCCATATGATTCTTTTCCCATCCAAGCTTACACCAAAAACATTTTCATTGTAAATTGTTTTTGTTGGTATATCCAATCGCAAAATTAAAATACCAGAGATTTCGAGAGATTGCGTAATAGGGAACTGAAATTCTAAAATGCTATTTTCAATCATTAATTGATTCTCCCGTGTCTCATACTAGTTATTATTCTTTTCCATAAATTAAGTTATAGTTTAATTAGCTCATTAAAAAAGAAAAACTTTAAAAACAATTGCTGTTTCCGGAAAAGAAAATTAACCTCGCGATTTAAACGACAGAA
>DASXNJ010000378.1:0-3755 GCA_036495145.1 Puia sp. | reverse complement strand
CGGCCATGGATTTTTGTTTGATGTCATCCGGATTCAATTTTGACAACTTCGCTTTCTGTTCCGGATTGGCAGGAGCTTCTACCCGGTCATATGTAGAGTGCCCGAGTTCATCGGCCAGCGATTTATATATTTCGCCGGGATCACGCCCAAGAGTAGCCGTCATTTCTGCCGCGAGCAGTGCAGGAATAAATCCGTCTTTGTCTGTCGTCCATACTTCTCCGTTCAGTCTGCAAAAACTGGCACCTGCACTTTCTTCACCAACAAACCCAAGGGAACCATCGATCAGTCCGTCCACAAACCATTTGAATCCAACCGGTACTTCATATAACGGATGTTTTAATTTTTTTGTCACTTTATCGATCATGCGACTGCTGACCAGAGTTTTACCAATGGCAATATCCTTTTTCCAGGCGGGACGATTCTGTAACAAATAAAAAATACAATCTGTGAGGTAATGATTGGGGGGTATTAATCCCGCGCTCTTCGTAACCACACTATGACGGTCATGATCTGTATCGCAGGCAACAGAAATATCATACCGGTCCTTAATGCCGATCAGTCGTTGCATCGCATAACTGGAAGAAGGGTCCATCCTGATCTTTCCATCCCAGTCAACCGACATAAACCGGAACGTGGGATCCACGAGATCGCTTACGATATGGAGATTTAATTTATATTTTTCAGCAATGGGGCCCCAGTAATGAACACCTGCCCCGCCCAGCGGATCCGCCCCGATGCTGATCTTCGAATCCCTGATGATGTTCAGGTTGAGCACATTTTTTAAATCGTCTACATAATGATTAAGATAATCGAAACGGTGTGTCGTGGACGCACGCAGCGCCTTCTCATAACGCATACGGATAACCGCTTTCAGTTTGTTTTCGAGTATTTCATTTGCCTTATTCTCCACCCAGGAAGTGATATCCGTTCCTGCCGGTCCGCCATGCGTTGCATTATATTTAAATCCCCCGTCATCGGGTGGGTTATGGGAAGGCGTAATCACGATGCCATCTGCCAACCCTTCCGTACGACCTTTATTATAGGTCAGGATCGCGTGCGACACCGCCGGTGTGGGCGTATATTCATTATTGGCGGCGATCATGACTTCCACCTCGTTTCCAGCCAGCACTTCCAGGGCAGTTACGGCAGCGGGTTCTGATAATGCATGAGTATCAATGCCGAGGAAAAGCGGTCCCTCCACCTTATTTTGTTTTCTATACATGCAGATCGCCTGCGTGATGGCCAGAATATGCCATTCATTAAACGAGTTTGTCAATGAAGACCCTCGGTGACCGGAGGTTCCGAAAGCAACTTTCTGGGCTGGAACAGAAACATCCGGTTGTTGGGAAAAATAAGCTGTGATCAAACGTGGAATATTTACGAGAATCGATGGATCGGCAGGTTTGCCTGCAGCTGGACTTATTTCCATATGTCTATCGTTAATAATTTTCGACCTGGTGAAAGAAATCGCACGGCTTTAAAGTTCTGAAGTTCCTGCATAAAAAAACAAATTAAAAAGGAAATAAAATCAGGAAAACTCAGATTATTCGGATAATCCCTATATTTAAGGCATTAACGACTTGCTCTTGATTACTTCCATACTTCCATACTTCCATTCCTCCACACCACCCTGTACATGTCGCGATTATTATTAATAATTGGCGCCCTTCTGTTAATAGCTACAGAAATATTGCGCGTTTATTATATCATGCCCTTCCCAGGCAGCCAGCAATCGAATACGATCGATTGGGCCTATCAGATTGAAAAATACAAATGGCTGATCAGAATCGTCGGACTGGCATTGATCGCGAAACCGGTATACAGGGTTTTTAAAGGAAGAAGGCTTTTCCCAAAAATCTTTCTTTCACTGTTCATCATTATTTATGGAATCATTTTCTTCTTTTTAAATTTCAGATTCGAGGCAGATAAGATGTTTTATCAACCCTCTGTTAAAAACTTTGCATCAATTTCTGCCAATACCATCGATAGTAATAAACTGATTATCGGAATTGATATCAATGGCGAAACAAGGGCCTATCCGATCCAGATAATCGGATATCATCACCAGGTAAAAGACACCGTTGGCAATACACCTGTCATGATCACGTATTGTACGGTTTGTCGCACCGGTCGTGTGTATTCACCCATCATTGGCGGCAAACTGGAAAAATTCAGACTTGTTGGCATGGATCATTTCAATGCGATGTTTGAAGACGAAACCTCCAAAAGCTGGTGGCAACAGGCAACCGGTGTAGCGATAGCAGGTCCTTTAAAAAATGTACGTCTGCAAGAAATTCCTTCACATCAGTCTTCGCTGGCTTCCTGGATGCGGCTTCATCCGAACTCTACCATTCTGCAACCGGACAGCAATTATAGAGAAGACTACCATGACCTCGCCGATTTCGACAAGGGTACCATAAAAGGACATCTTGAAAAAAGAGATTCCGCCTCATGGAAAATGAAATCATGGGTAGTAGGAATAAAAACAAATGGGTTTGAAAAAGCCTACGACTGGAACGATTTGCTGAAAGATTATATGATTCAGGATACGCTGGGCACGCTACCTGTATTGCTGGTTCTCGAAAAAGATACAAGCAGTTTTCACGCGTATAACCGGATACTGCGGGGACAAACTCTTTTCTTTTCCTTCGACAGGGGAATGGAACAACTCACGGATTCAAATTCTCATTCCGTCTGGAATCTGAATGGTCATTGCATCAGCGGCATATATAAAGATGTCCAGCTTGAAACGCTGGCAGCCTATCAGGAATTCTGGCATAGCTGGAAATATTTTCATCCAAATACAACACAATATAAACTTTAGAATGTGGCATCCATCGAATTGAATTTCCGCTTCGTCATCGCTGGATAGATGCGATGAGTTATACTTTATCGAATACAATACGTCGCGATTGAACGGGAGACAATGTCTGGAGTCTTTTCCCATTGCCGGTTTCAGAGCAATAAACGCCCTGGTGGTTAACGATGAGGCTGTTCGAAGAAATTTGGGCAGTCTTTTTTTGTTATTTTTAGAGATGGTGCAGGGTATTATTTTTTTGGCGCTTTTAAACATTACGACAACGGGAGATATCTTCCATGTAAATGGGTTCAGTGATAAAATCATCGTAAACATCATACGGGATACCATGCGCCTGCCCATCAACGGCGGAAGAATTCTAACCATAAAAGAAAAAAATTCTCCGGCACATCGCGGCATTTTTATACAGCCCTCAAATGATTTCAATGTGAGATCCGTTTCAAACGGTAAAGTGCAAAACGTTTTTAAGGTGGGCGCGGGTTGGGCGATAGTGATTATGCAAAACGACACCAGTTACGCATACGCACAAATGGATAGTGTAATGATAAATCCCGGTGAGTTCGTAAACAAAGGAGATCTGATCGGAGAAAGAAAATTAATACCAAACGATTATAAATCGATCATATTCTTTGTCCTGAAAGGAAAAAAAGAACTGGATCCTGAAAAGTTTATTGTGGTTGGGAATTAAGATAGCTATGAACATAACCAAATTTGCATTTTCTTTCCCCAACAGTTCTCTTATTAACAGGAGACCGTTAATTTCGTAGCTGATTATGTCCCTATTCATCGCCTCTCTGAATTCAGGAAGTAACGGAAACTGCTATTATATCGGTAACGGGGATGAAGCCGTTTTCATTGACGCCGGTTTATCCTGTAAAGAGACGGAAATAAGAATGAAAAGACTGGGACTGATTATGAGCCGGGTGAAAGCCATTTT
>DASXNJ010000377.1:0-13936 GCA_036495145.1 Puia sp. | reverse complement strand
CCTAATTTCTGGGCATTCCTCCTGCAGGGAAAGCAAAGGGACCAGTGATCTGGAAAATGGTATATCCGCTGAAATCCTGAGGTGCTTCGAGCCCGGTACCATAAAGAATAGTACCTCCCGATTTATGGATCTGCACAGGTTTGTCCGTATAAAATTTTTCTACCTTTTGATCCCACCAAAGCTCTTTACAATATAAGGTGTCACCCTTTAAAAGATTCATGACTACCACACTGTCCCGCAGGTAGACTTTGCCATCCTGCTGCCGCCATTTTCCATATCGCGCATCCATGGTGCTTTCAATTTTCAGTGAGTCATTATAAAAATCCACATGCAACGTGTTCGGAAATTCAACATACGGTGTGTCTGCTTCACTCTGACGCATATAGGGCGCGGTCAGTTTAGCCTTCACCTTCGCATTTTCACTCATAAAGGCCGTTATTTTTTTCCCTTCGTCAATGCTGATCTGTTTCTGCCGGTAATTTGGCAGGTCCTTCACATTATTTTCACAAGACGAAAAATAAAAACATAGCAATATGTAAACTGCCCAGCTGCGATATTTCAGGTAAAATTTCAATTTGAAAAATTATATTCACTGATTACATAAAGTCCCTTAAAAAGAAGATTTAGATCATTGGTAATCTTTTTCTTCAGGTAGGGAATGAAATAATGTGCGTCCCCGCCTGTCATCACTGCATGAAGATTTTCATAACGTTCCTCATATGCTTCAATCACACCGTCGATTTCCTTGGCCATTCCGAATATCACACCCGACTGAATATTCGTCTTGGTATCATACCCCACTAATGGAAAATTCCAATGCGGGTTAACCAATGGCAGTTTCGAAGTAAATGTTTGCAACGCCTTAAATCGCATTTCCATTCCGGGAGAAATACTTCCTCCAATAAATTGGTGAAACCGGTTTATAAAATTATAGGTAACAGCGGAACCCAGTCCGATCACAAGATTATTATTTTCCGGAAAATAATGCGCAGCCGCAACAACAAGCGCCAGCCTGTCAGCACCGATGGTTTCGGGCTTTCCAACCGGCGTTGTAATGGGAACACGCGAATGATGATCCAGTTTGTGAAAACGGGTGTTTGCTTTTAACAATTCTTCCAGTGTGGGCGAATGATCCACGACAGAAGAAAGAATGCTCTTATCCGGTTTATAATTCCCGATGCATTTCCTGAGGTCATCTACCCCATCCTCCTGTAATACACCACTATTCCGCATTTCCCCATCCGAAAAAATGGCCCATTTTAATCTCGTATTTCCAAAATCCAGGCAGAGCGTTATCGACATATTCTAATTCTGTTCACAACTTTTAGACGTCTTATTCAAACCGGAAGGAAGATAAATTTTTAAAATGACCATTCAGCATAATCCTTCCTTTTAAGACCTCCATTTCCACCACTACAGGCAATACCTTACTCAAATGTCTTTTCAGATATTCCTGTCGTTGCTCCTCCCTGAAGAGTCCCAGCATTTCATATTCTTCTTCCATAGACAACCCTGCATGGTGTGCCAGGTCGTACGCATTTAATGCTTCATCCGGTTTCAGAAAATCCTTACTGATATTCAGCATCCGGTGAAGTTCGCGAATCGCCTTGATCACCACCTGCATGAGCTCTTTTTTGTGGTATATCTCTGCGTTTTCGGGATAATTTACAATGGCGCCGCTATAAAGTTTATCAGGAATTTTTTTAATGATTTCAAGGACTCTGAAAACGATTGTACCGTTTGTTATAATATCCATTTCGCCATTGTCGTATTCCTGTACAATCTCTTTGATCGTTACCAGCGTCCCATATTCTGCCACCTGTCCATTGATAACTGCGGGAATACCGAATGGCTTTTTATTTTCAAAACATTCTTTTACTAATTCTTTATACCGCGGTTCAAAAATATGGAGGTTCAATACTTCACCCGGATATACTATAACATTTAACGGGAATATGGGAATGAAATTCGTCATGGATTATCATTTATAGGATACCTGTTTCAATCAGCCGACAAATTTAACCGCAGAATCCGCTTTATTTAAAAATTTCTTTTGGATCATCCGCTGAAGGCATCCTCCATTTTAACTTATTTTTGATGCATGCCATCCAATGCTGATATTAAGCCTTTGATTACTGCTGATCTGCTTGAGAGGGGCGATTTTCATGTGGTTGCACGGGCCATTTCTCTCGTCGAAAACTTAGGACCGGGGGCAGATGAATTGCTGAAGAGCCTTCGGCATACACATGTGCCTTTAATAGGTATCACCGGACCACCGGGAGCGGGAAAATCCACGCTCGTCGATGCACTTATCAAACAATTCATAAATGACGGGAAGAAACTGGCCATTCTCTGTGTCGACCCTTCTTCCTCTTTCCATTCGGGTGCAATACTGGGGGACAGAATCCGTATGAATCAGTGGTACAATAACACATCGGTATTTATACGATCGCTGGCAAGCCGGGGCACGATGGGCGGTCTGAATCCCCGGATTTTTCAAATCACGGATCTGCTGGCTCATGCGGGTTTCGACTGTATACTGATTGAAACCGTTGGAGTAGGGCAAACTGAAGTGGATATCAGCCGTCTGGCCGACCAGGTAGTGCTGGTACTCGTGCCAGAATCGGGGGATGATATTCAAACCATGAAATCCGGCTTAATGGAAATCGGCGATATTTTTGTCGTCAATAAATCCGACCGGCCGGGAGCAGAACAATTCATGACGTCGCTGAAATCTTCCATTCATTATCAAACGGCGAAGCAAACTGATGAGATAAAATTTATCCAAACCGTTGCCACGGAAGAAAAGGGTATTGCAGAATTATACAAGATGATCCGGGAGAATTCGGCCAGGCATTTACCTGTCCGCTCCCTGAGATTATTGACGCAGAAAGCCTGGCAGATCATTTCGGGTTATCGAATGCAAGACCTGGATGGCAGCAGGCTGCAGTATTTGCTCGAAAAAGCAATTGCAGATCCGGATTTCAATATTTACCGTTTTGCAGAATCATTATCCGGAAAATCAGGATTTCAAAAAAGCGAGTAATCGTTTGAGCCAGTTTTTTGCATTTACAGAAAATGAAAAAACGGGTTCAGTCAGTGAGCCGTCATATGGCTGACCGCTACGCAGGATTATTTTTGTAAAAGTGCCGGAGGTCATGCCCCATTTTGAAATGAAAGTATAATACCCTTTATTTTTTATGACACGTTTCGTGGACTTGCCTCCAAAATGATAAACGCGGCTCTCACCGATGCCTTTGAACAATCGTATGCCCGCTTTCCAGAGTTTCATTGAAAAATCGGGATCAGAATATAGTCCGGGAGAATATTCAATGCTGTATCCGCCTACCAGATCCCAGACATTTTTATGTACTACATTCGGAGGCCAGGTAGATCCCTGCCAGTCTTTTTTTACAGGATCCCGAAATTCTTTTAATAAATTTTCTTCATGGAATGAATCCGGATCCGATCCGAAATTCTGAACGATAGCACAGTCATTTCCTGTTTCAAGAGGTTCGATGGCTGTTGCTGATAAAAAAAAGGCATCGTGGCCGATCGTTTTTATTGCATCCATTAAATGCTGATCCCATCCCGGGCATACATACATGTCATCATTGAGATATAAAAAATAATCTCCCGTGGCCAGCGTCCGGCATTGATTCAACGCATAACAAACACCAATGTTTTCTTTTGAAAATGTAAAACTGAGATCCGGCTGCGACTTCACCCACTCCGCGGTACCATCAGTTCCCTCATTAATATGTATGACGATTTGGATCGGCACAATGGAATGTCTCTTTAAACTGCCGACGCATAATTTCAGATAGGATAAATTATTCCAGGTAGGAATGAAAACGGAAAAAACGGGTGAATTTGCTGGAACAGATCTGGATTCCCGGATCAAATAGTTTTGATCATGCATGTTTTGCGGATGGAATGATTACCGGTTCTGCCTCCACCATTTATAACCCAATATACCACCAATGGCTAACGGTGTGAAAGCAAGATACAGGATACCGGCATTAAAAGCCTTACCCGGTTTTTCTCCCATCTGTTGCACAGACCGGGTGCAAATTGAACACTGGGAATAGCTTTTTAAAGAACCCAGAGTAAAGAAAATGATAAGAATCCAAAAACCAGGTATTTTTTTCATAAACACTGATTTACACAAAAATAGGATTTATAGCTTAAAGCCCAAAGCATAACGCCCAACGCCTGACGCCCAATGCAAAATGCTATTCGAAATAATAGATTGGTTAAAAAAAAAGCACCCATTAGGTGCTTAAATATTATCATGTTTTCAGACTCTTAGGCTTTAGGCGTTAGGCGTTAAGCGTTAGGCGTTAAGCGTTAGGCTTTAGGCTTTAGGCTTTAGGCTATAAGCTTAAGAGACTTCTTCCGTTTTCAGCATTTTCTGGAATTTCTTCCGGGTATCCTCATCAAGAATGCTTTTGCGAAGACGGATAATTTTCGGTGTTACCTCAATGCATTCGTCCTGCTGAATATACTCCATACATTCTTCGAGAGTCATCTGTATTTTCGGAACGATTCTTACTGAATCGTCGCTTCCGCTGGCACGCATATTGGTCAGCTGTTTACCTTCTGTCGCATTTACAATCAGATCTCCCGGCTTGATATGTTCTGCGATAATCTGACCGACATATACTTCTTCTCCCGGATCTACAAAAAACGATCCGCGATCCTGAAGCTTATCAATTGAGTAAGCTGTGGTTGTTGCCTGATTTTTTGCGATTAGCACACCATTACTTCTGGCGGGAATCGGACCTTTCCAGGGTTTGTACTCAAGAAAACGATGAGCCATCACTGCTTCACCTGCTGTATTGGTAAGCATGCTTGAACGAAGGCCTATCAATCCGCGGGAAGGAATTTCAAATTCCAGATGCTGCATATCTCCCTTCGTTTCCATCACCAGCAATTCCCCTTTGCGACGGGTAACCATATCAATCACTTTTCCGCTAAAATTATCCGGAACATCCACCACCAGTATTTCAAAAGGTTCTGATTTTTTACCGCCGATTTCTTTTACAATAACCTGCGGCTGACCAACCGTCAGTTCATAACCTTCTCTTCTCATGGTTTCAATCAGAATTCCCAGATGAAGGATGCCACGACCGAAAACCAGAAAACTATCTGCACTGCCCGTATCTTCCACACGCAGGGCCAGGTTCTTTTCTGTTTCTTTCATCAGTCGATCACGGAGATGCCGGGAGGTGACAAACTTTCCGTCCTTTCCGAAAAAAGGAGAGTTGTTGATTCCAAACATCATACTCATCGTTGGTTCATCCACACTGATTAAAGGCAATGCTTCCGGTGTTTCGGGATCACAGATCGTATCACCGATATTAAAATTATCCAACCCTACAACAGCACATATATCACCACAATAAACATCAGTTGCTTTTTTCTTACCAAGAGATTCAAAAACGTATAATTCTTTGACCTTGGATTTTTTTACTGATCCATCGGCCTGCATCAATACAATATTCTGTCCGTCCCGAATCGTTCCACGGGCAACTTTGCCCACGGCAATTCTTCCCAGGAATGATGAATAATCCAGTGATGTGATTTGCATCTGTGTCGGCCCATCGTTTACAAGCGGGGCAGGTACATACTTCAGAATACCGTCCAATAATGGAAATATATCCGTAGTCGGTGTAAGAGAATCATTGAACCATCCGTTTTTTCCTGATCCGTAGAATGTTGGGAAATCAAGTTGTGCTTCGGTCGCATCCAGATTAAAAAACAGTTCAAAAACTGCTTCGTGAACCTCGTCCGGACGGCAATTCGGTTTGTCAACCTTATTGATAATAACCATGGGTTTGAGCCCCAGATGCAAAGCCTTCTGTAAAACAAAACGGGTCTGTGGCATAGGTCCTTCAAAAGCATCCACGAGTAACAAAACTCCATCCGCCATTTTTAGAACACGTTCTACTTCTCCACCGAAGTCGGCGTGACCAGGTGTATCGATAACATTTATTTTTACACCTTTGTAAACAACCGACGCATTCTTACTGAAGATTGTTATACCTCTTTCTTTTTCCAGATCATTGCTATCCATGATCAATTCGCCGGTTTCCTGATTGTCCCGGAATACTTTGGTAGCGTGTAATATCTTATCAACGAGAGTCGTTTTGCCGTGATCTACGTGCGCAATAATTGCAATGTTCCTGATCTCCATAATATTCCTTTGCTTTTAGCAGGGTTGCTCCCTGTTTTTGGACGCGCAAAGGTAGTCATTTTTTCCCGTAAAATGAAGGGAAATGCTCAGGATCAAAACGACCTGTCAGCGATCATCTCAAAAATTGCTGTCAAACCCTGACGTAGATCTTCTTTTTGTCCAGATAAAGGCCGACTAACCAACAGAATAACATCCAGGAAACTGCAAATAGCAGGGAGCCGAAATAAAGGCCGGCATGCTGATAGATGTTTCGGTATAACCAGGTTGGTAAACTTACGCCAGGTTGAGGATGAATCATATCCATTATAGAAACCCCTACTTCAGAGACGAGGTAAATGAAGAGCGGATTTCTTCCAAAAACAGTAAAAAATTTCGTCCAGTTGGTTCTTCCCAGGAAGTCTACCACGTAGATGATGGCTGCGATGATCACACAATCAATCCCTACAGTATATACTACAAATGAACTGGTCCATAATTTTTTGTTAATAGGAAAACTGAGATCCCAGAAATAACCAATTACAATCAGTAAGGCTCCGAATAAAAGCAATTTGGTGAGGCCTTCAAAAGTTTTTCCCTTTTCCTGGATAAATTTCCCAACCATATATCCAAACGTTACGTTGACCACTGAAGGCAGGGTGGATAACCAGCCTTCCGGATCAAACGGTACGCCCTCTCCATGATAAAGATGATTGGGTCCCATCAGCCACAGATCCAGTTTGTAACCCAGGTTTCCCGTCATGGCCAGCGGGTCGGGCGCATCGCCGCCCCATAACATCAGGGCCCAGTACAATAGAAGAATGGAAATGGAAATGCTGACAACATTCCAGGGTTTAAAATAGTATATTAATAACGAAGCGATGCAGTAAGCCAGTGCGATTCTTTGCAGTACACCCAGGATACGTGTATGTGAAGCCGGTGCAAAAACCATATTGTGCGTGGTATGGTCTACATAGTAAAACGGAAACCAGTACAATAGAAATCCGCACAAAAAAATGATGGCTGTTCTCCGGAAAATTTTTCCCAGCACCTGAGCCTGACTGAGCGTATTCCATTTAGCCATCACGAAACTCATGGCATTTCCAACAGCAAAAAGAAAGGATGGAAAGACAAGGTCTGTTGGCGTGAATCCGTGCCAGTGTGCGTGTTCGAGTGGTGAATAGGTGAATTTACTGCCGGATGTATTCACGATGATCATAAAACAAATCGTCATTCCTCTAAACACATCCAGGGCCAGAAATCGTTGTTTTGGTGCAATCGTCATTGTCGGGTATTTAAATTTAGGTTGGGGACTCCAAGTTCGGAAACTAAAGCCAATGACGAAAGAAAGAATAATGATTTCTTTTCCGAAATTCGGCATTTAGCAGAACTTGCGTGGATGGTCCGTAAAATTGTTTACCTGCTCAATCCTATTTCCGGTACAAAAAAAAAGGAAACGGTAAAAAATTTGATCACCCGCAAGACACGGGCTGAGGGAATCGAATTTAAAATTCTACCGTCGAGGGCCGATGGCAATTATGATGATCTTCGAAAGATGATCAAAAAAGATATGATAACGGATGTCGTTATCTGCGGAGGCGACGGGACGCTGAATGCAGTTGCCAACGCACTACAGGGTGTTCATGTAAACATTGGTATTATACCCGTCGGCTCGGGGAACAGCGTTGCTTTAGCTTCGAAGATTCCAAAACAAACCGGACGCGCGCTTGATATTATTTTCAATGGGCATGCTTCCCCGGTGGACGCATTTCACATCAATGAAAAGTTTTCCTGCGCACTCTGTGGTATCGGCTTTGACGCCGAAGTGGCTCATGAATTCGCGAAACAAAAAACCAGGGGACTGCAAACCTATCTCCGGATTTCAACCATGAAATTCTTCAGCTCCAAACCTTATCCATTCGAAATAAAGCTGGATGACAGAATAATTAAAACAGACGCGTATTTTATAAGTATCGCCAACAGTAACCAGTTCGGAAACAATGTAACAATCGCCCCCAAAGCCAGCCTGTCGGATGGATTACTGGATATTGTCATCGTCAGGAAGATGAATAAAATGATTCTGCCATTCTCTGTGTTACTTCAGGTGGCCGGCAACAACAGGCTGATGCAGGCAGTGGAATACTTCGAGGAAAAGAATATTATTTATGTTCAAACCGACAGGATCAGCATTCGTAATCCCGCAAAAGCTCCGCTTCATATAGATGGTGAACCAGCTGATACCAGTGCCGAATTCAGGATTCGTATCATTCCGAACTGTTTCAAATTAATACAACCGTAGTTAATGAGGAGAATGTGGATTTGTGGAAATGTGATGACGGAGAAATTGAATTTGCAAATGACAATGTGAAAGCCTCGGGCCTGAAAAGGAATTTAAATTTAAATCACATTTCCAAATTGTCATTTGTAAATTTAATTTCCCCATTAACACATAATTGCAATTTCACATTCGCCACACTGGCATTAGGCATTAGGCTTTAGGCATTAGGCTTTAAGCTTTAAGCCTTAGGCCCCCTACGGATTTAAAAGATCATTGACGTTCTTAAAAATCTGTTGATTCAGCTGGTTATTTACCGCGTTTGCCAAATCCAGTTTTTCCTGTCTGCTCAGATGAAAATTCAATGCGGCTCCCTCATTTACTGTTTTGGGTTCATATTGAAATGTCATTTTATAAAAATTATTTCCCATGTAACCCTCCATTACACTCAGCAGATCATTTTGATTATACTCCTGCATCTTATACCAGTTATATTGAATCAACAACAAAGGCTTGGTTATAATTTCCGTGATATCTGTCGATTCAAATGGATAATCCCAACCACCGGTTTTCCGGTCACGGATCTGAATCAGCAGAACACCACGTGTATTCTCCAGAATCCAGTTGCGGAACACATGCACAAAACGAAGGCCCACCTGTTCGCCGAAATTATCGCGAAAACCCGCATCCATCACATCAATCACCGGCTCGGATGGCAGCCATACATTTGGTAAAACATATGGAAAAGTTGCGTTCATACGTAAAGCTGTGAGCATCCTCATATTCATAGGATCCTGTTTATAAAAAAAACTTCCGAAATCAACAGCATCGGGATCGATGGTTTTAATACGGCTGCTGTCAAATACCGGTCGCATCAGGAAACTAATAGGCTGCGTGCTGATCAGCATCGAGCGACTGTCCCGGGTAACAACTGAACTGAACAGCATAAGCGGGATCCTGGCTGCGGCTTCTTCCGGTGCAAGATCACGGAGCTGCCTGTCGAGCACACCGGCCGTATTCTGATTTAATTTTTGTTCGAAAGAATAACCCCTGTCTTTTATATACTCATAGTCACCCACCTTAAATTTCTGAGCCGGTGAAAAAAGATCCCGCGCTACAAAAGAAGAGAAAAGCGGATTGAGCAGATCGCCGGCAATGGCATCTGTATACTTTCGGTCATCCGGATTGATCGTGGAATCTTTATATTTTTTAAGGCGCGACAGCTCACGAAAATAGGCGGCCCCAAACATGCCGCCGGATGCACCCGTGATCATAAATGTCTTGTCCATCAGATGTCCTCCATTTTCCTGATCAAGTTTCTGGAGAATATTCATAGTGAATGCGGCGCTCCGGCTTCCGCCACCACTGGTATTGATGATCAGCAGTAAAGGCTTGGTTTCTTTTTGCTTTTTCTTCCAGTTTTCAAGTATTTGCATCATTTGTGCTTTATCTGCAGCTACTTTATCCAGGGAGCACATGGCCAGCAAGTGATCGCGGTTATAGGCCGGTCTTTCTGCATGATTTGTATAATTCAAACCATAAGCCTTATTGGTCGGATCGATGATGTCATAACGGTACAAAATATTCAGCACGAAAAAAAGAAGAACCAGGAAGGGGATGCTCCAGCTTTCAAGGAAATAGGAAAATGCGCCGGAAACAGCCAGCAGAATAGCAAAAAATAGAAATATACTGGCCGCGGCGGGCAATTGAAACGCGGGTTCATCCATAAAAAACCCGACGACTACCAAAAATAAAAACGCAATACAAATGGAAAGTATAGCCGCAAAGTGATGGCGGCTGAAAATTCTTTCAATAAATTCCTTACTGTAATGGGAAACATCACGCGCCTGTTTAACCGAAAATGGTCCGTTCATATACCAGTTCACACGAATAAGGCGGCTGCTGTTGAGCTGTACATCCCGCGATTTGAATTGCGATTTGAAAAGTTTCGGATTCGCAATCAATGGTGTCATCTGCCGTTTGATGGTGAGATCCGCTCCGAAAAAATAGAGAAGGGACAGTCCGATCACCAAAAAAAACCCGGTGAGAAATCCGGCAATTAGCCATGCAATTTCACTGTTGGTCATCAGTTCCCTGGTACTGTCAAATTCGATGGCCTTGAAGAAATAATAAATCAGGAGGCTTCCCGGAAGGATAAAATTATTCGTGCAGTATTTTAAGAATGGCCTGGTTGTCGTGGCGAGAAAACGGAAATGGCGGCTATATAAAATAAATGTGGTCACATTCCAGCACATGATAAAAGCACCGGCCGCCGCACCGACAATCGCACCGCTTAGCGCATTTACATTGTCAAGATATTCTGGCGCCAGAAATAATGCATCAGCCCCGAATGAATGCATGAATCCACCATGAATCGTGGAAAAAAGAATTCCCCAGAAAAGCAGAAGCAGTTGATATTTTTTCAAATACAGCAATATCAGCTGGATGGGAAAAGAATAATAAACTGATCTCAGGTATTGCACCATATAGGCAGGAGCTTATATTTAGTTGAACAACGGCAAGTCTCCATTCACATTTAATACCCTAACGGAAAGACAGAGCTAAAATTACTTATTAACAGGCCTTAACACATAGATCGCGTAAATCAGGCTGAAAAGCAACAGCATTCCGTTCAGCTGATGTAATAAGGCCAGCCAGTCGAACGCGACCCACCGGTTCGGTACAATATCCGGACTGGTAATAAGCGTCAAAATGCCCAACAGGATCTGGAATAAAACAAGGATCAGCGGAAATAGCAACCGGCTGCGTTGCGTTCGAATAATACCGGATCTGAAAAGACGCGCTGTCCAGATACATATTCCGACTAATATCACATAAGCCAGGGTTCTGTGGATGAAATGTATCGTAATCTTATTTCCTATAAAATTAACCAGCATGGGGGATCGGTTAAACATGTTCGCCGGTATCCAGTCCCCGTTGATCCGCGGCCAGTTTGGTGCTACAGCGGCCGCTTTATTTCCAGCCATCAGGGCACCGTATAATAACTGAAGAAAAACAAGTGCCAGCAGCCCAATAGAGAAACCTCGTATCCATCGTGCATTTCTGACCCTAGTAACGGGTAACAAAAGTTTTAAGGAGAACCAAAATGCATATGTAATTAACCCGATTGCAAAAATAAAATGTAATGCCAGTTTGGTAGGTTGTACATATAACGCGTCACCGGTCAGCCCACTGGCCACCATAATCCAGCCAATGGCAGCCTGCAACAGTCCCAGTAAAAATAAAATCAACAGCGGCATGATCATCTCGGCATTCAATTTTCTCTTGTAGAGTAGGTATATGAAACCAACAATAAAGACAACTCCCACCAGACGGGCCCAAAGTCTGTGAAACCATTCCCAGAAAAAAATGAACTTAAAATCCGACAGCGAGAAATCTGCATTCAGCAGATGAAATTGAGGGGTCTGTTTATATTTGCCGAATTCTTCAAGCCACTGTTCATGATGAATCGGTGGAATCGCCCCTGTAATTACATTCCATTCAGTAATGGAAAGTCCGGAGCCTGTTAATCTGGTTATTCCCCCCAGTAAAACCTGAATAAACAACATCACGGTGCCTGTTATCACCCAAATTGCCACTGAACGATTAGCAGACTGCGTTTTCCAGATAACCATCGGACAAAAATAATTCATCCGGTCTGTAGATAACTATTTACAACTGACTCTTTATAAAACCATCTATTGGTTTATTTTTGGCGAAAGAATTTTCATTGCTCAAAGCATTTCATCAGGATCATCTAATCGAAGCAGGCTGCGATGAAGCTGGAAGAGGATGTTTTGCAGGTCCTGTTTTTGCCGCCGCTGTTGTATTGCCGAGGGATTTTTATCATCCGTTGCTAAATGATTCGAAACAGCTTACCGCAGAAATACGATATGAATTGCGTACTTATATAGAAACCTTCGCCACAGACTATGCTGTCGAACAGGTGGGTAATGAAGAAATAGACGAGATTAATATTCTGAAAGCATCTTTCAAAGCAATGCACCTGGCGATTGAAAAATTAAAAAAAAGACCTCAGTTACTATTAATCGATGGTCATATGTTCTATAAATATAGACGGGTACCGCATCAGTGCATAATCAAAGGAGACGGCATCTATGCTTCCATCGCTGCGGCCAGTATCCTGGCCAAAACTTATCGCGACGATCATATGCGCAGATTGCATTACGAATACCCCCATTATGGCTGGTTTAATAATAAAGGATATGGAACAGCCGAACACCGTCGGGGTATTGAAGTGCACGGGCTTTGTCCGCACCACAGAAAAAGTTTTAACATACTGTCCAGCCAGCTCGAGATTTTTGAAACCGACTAATCTTTCTATCCGCCATGCTGTTTCCCGAAGATCTCGTACTGGAAAACGAACGCGTTCTGTTGAGGCCGTTAGTACACGAGGATTTGAAATTTCTCATCGCGTTTGCAGAACAGGAGCCTGCAATATGGACCAACTCTGCCGTCAGTGTGAACGGAGAAGCTCCATCATTCTTTCCATTCTCAAAAAGGATTGGTTTGATTTTGTCAAAATGAACATACAGGAAAAGACCCGGTAGCGGATGACGAATGTTTACTCATTCTTCCCAGACCCCCGCTCCTTTACGCATCACCGCCGCTTCACCGGAAGTATAATCTATGATCGTTGAAGGAATCATATGGCCGGGGCCACCGTCTACCACGATATCCACCTGGTTTTTAAAATGCTCATAAATGATTTCAGGGTCGGTATATTCTTCCACCAGTTCCCCTGGCAGCGAAGTGCTTAATACCGGATGACCCAGTCTTTGTACAATTGTCCGGGCGATCAGGTTATCAGGCACTCTCAACCCGATGCTGTTCTTCCTGCTCTTTAAAATTTTGGGAACCATTTTACTGGCAGGAAGAATAAAAGTATAGGGACCCGGCAGATAATTTTTTAATACCCTGTACAGAGGAGTGGAAATACTTTTTGTATAAGTACTTAAGTCGCTTAAATCATAACAAACAAACGACAACTGGGCCTTGGCAGGATCGATATTTTTAATCCGGCATATCCGCTCTATGGCTTTATGTTGAAAAATATCGCAACCCAAACCGTAAATGGTGTCCGTTGGATAAATAATAATGCCGCCCGACAAAAGACATTCGGCGATGGTCTGAATATTTCTTTCCTGCGGATTTTGTGGATGTACTGTCAGAAACATGACACAATGTATGCATGCAATCCCGCAACTTTAAATCCATTCATGTGATTACAGTAATTTTACAAAAATTCCTTTTATGTATTTGAGGTCGGTTGACCGAGTGGAAAGTATTTCTCCGGAAGTTTTTAAAAAAAATTATTATTCAGCGTTGAAACCGTTGGTAATAACAGGGATGGCTAAAAAATGGCCCGCTTATCACAAATGGAACTGGGATTTTTTTAAAGCTGTTATCGGAAATCAGGAAATAGGCATTTACAATAATTCAAAAAGTGATGCTTATACACCGGT
>DASXNJ010000376.1:0-5485 GCA_036495145.1 Puia sp. | reverse complement strand
ACATGGCAGCTATTGAAAAAAAGCTTTAATCATTTTATCGACCTCAATGGTCTGAAATTAAGCGCCGCCCTTTCATATTATACTGTATTTTCCATCGCACCGCTTTTAATCGTTATCATATCGATCGCCGCTATATTATATGGACGTGATGCCGTTGAGGGTAAGGTTTATCAGCAGATCAGTGGTTTGGTTGGGAGCAATGCAGCCCTGCAAATCCAGGATATTATTCGCAATACGCAAAATTCCAGTCATGGCAAACTGGGCGGTCTGATTGGAACGGTCATCCTGATAATTGGTGCTTCCGGTGTTTTTTCAGAAATTCAGAGTTCCATAAATTATCTGTGGTCCATACCGACACCGAAAAAAAAGATCTTTCTGATGGCCATCCTGCGGAGATTAATATCACTTTCATTGTTACTCGGAGTGGCTTTTTTACTCCTGGTTTCACTTGCCGCAAATGCTTTGCTGGAAATTCTGAGTGACAGGCTAAAGGATTTATTCAGCGATTCGCTGGTGAATATTTTTTATTTGGTCAACCTCGGCCTGATTTTATTTGTAATCAGTTCGATGTTTATGCTGATTTTTAAAATACTTCCCGATTCCACTATTTCATGGAAAAATGCATTTATCGGTGCCCTGTTTACATCCATTCTTTTCCTGATTGGTAAATTCATTATCGGATATTATCTGGGACATTCAAAGATTGGCGCAACCTATGGCACCACGGCTTCGATTATAATATTAATGCTATGGATTTATTATTCTTCTATTATTCTGTATTTCGGGGCCTGTTATACAGCGGCCCTGGCGGATTCGCGCGGTCATCCGATTCGTGGTCGCTGAACAGAGGAATGTGAAGAAAGATGATACCCGTAGAATATGAAGAAAAATGAACCCGTTAAATATGTGAAGAAAAGTGATCGCTTAGATTATGAAGAAAAAATGATCCCGTTAAATGTGAAGAAGGATGTTTTCTGTATTATTCATTATTCATTTTATAAATCCGTCATTCCGATTTGAAAGTCAATATTACACCCATTCAGGAATTCATATCCCAGCTGCGTATTTCGTTTCTGGGCGATGATCTCATGCACAAATACGACGATGAAAAAGCGCCGATTCGTTCCGAGCTCTTTAGTCTGGAACAATTGGAGACTTACGCTCGTACGCTGGCGAAGACGCATCAGCTGACCATTGACAGGCCATCGGAACAATTGTTAAAAAGACTGGCTGAAAATGAAGAGATTCTTTTGGAAGTGCATAACCTGCTTACCGCTTCTGTAAAAGAAAACAAAAGGATCACACCCGCCGGCGAATGGCTGCTCGATAATTTTTACCTGATAGAAGAACAGATTTATACCGGCAAGAAACATCTGCCAAAGGGATATAGCAAAGGACTTCCACAACTGGCCAAGGGCCCCTCGGCCGGATTGCCGCGCGTTTATGATCTCGCGGTTGAACTGATTGCACACAGCGACGGGCGCGTGGATCTGAAAAGTCTGAATAGTTTTACAGCCGCATATCAGCTGGAGTCTGAATTAAAATTAGGGGAGCTATGGGCCATTCCGATTATGCTCCGCCTCGCATTGATTGAAAATCTCCGGCGACTGGCGGCTTTAATTGCGAAGAACCGGATCAATAAAAATCTCGCTGACTACTGGGCAGATCAGATGACTGAGACGGCCGAAAAAGATCCAAAGAGTCTGATACTTGTGATCGCCGATATGGCGCGATACGGTCCGCCGATGGAAAGCTCATTTGTTGCCGAACTCACCCGCCGGCTTGTCGGGAAGGGTGCCGCATTTTCTTTACCCATCAGCTGGATTGAACAAAGGCTTTCTGAGAAAGGAATGACCAGCGATGAACTGGTGCATGTGGAAAATCAAAAACAGGCAGCCGACCAGGTCTCCATCAGTAACAGTATTGGAAGCCTCCGTTTTCTCAGCAGCAACAACTGGCGGGATTATGTAGAAAATACCAGCGTTGTTGAAAATATCCTGAAAACAGAAGATTCGGGAATTTATCCTTTGATGGATTTTCATACAAGGGATGAATACAGACATAGCGTTGAAAGGATTGCCAAAGCCAGTCAGAAGGCTGAATCCTCTGTCGCGCATATGGCTCTCAGAAGAGCAAATGAAGGTTTTATAAATAAACCCGATTATCCAAGGGCCGGTCATCTTGGCTATTATCTGATCGGCAAAGGGGTAAAGCAGTTGGTCAGGGAATCGAACGCACGTTTTTCTTTTGGTGAACGACTGCTCGGATTTTTCAAAAAAATTCCATTGTTGCTTTACGTCGGATCATCCCTGTTCGTAGCCGCCGTTATGGTGGGAACCCTGGTATTGCGCGCATGGGAAGACGGCTTCAAAGATCCCTGGACACTGTCGCTCATCGCTTTTGTTTGCCTGATCGGCTGCAGCCAGTTATCTATTTCACTGATCAACTGGATCAGCACGCTGGTTATACGACCGCTGATTCTGCCGCGGATGAATTTTTCAGAGGGCATTCCGGAAAATTCGCGCACACTGGTTGTGATTCCCTCGATTTTCAATGAACCGCGAGAACTGGAAGACCTGATCGAAAATCTGGAAGTTCGTTTCCTGGCGAATCGCGGACCGAATATTCATTTTGCCCTGTTGACAGATTTTAAAGATGCGAAAGAAGAAAGTCTGACCGGCGAAGATGATTTGTTGCGGACGGCCAGATCCATGATCGAAGAACTCAATGTCAAATACGGGAATAATAAAAATGGATTATTTTTTATTTTTCACCGGCCGAGGAAATATAATCCGAAAGAGAGAGTGTGGATGGGCTATGAACGAAAAAGAGGAAAACTGGCTGAAATGAATGCCCTTCTCCGGGGAACCGGACAGGAAAAATTTATGCTGATTGTTGGTGATCCCGCTGTTTTCGAACTTGTCAAATATGTTATCACGCTTGACACGGATACCCATCTTCCCAGAGATGCTGCCTGGAAAATCACAGGTACGATGGCGCACCCGATGAATCATCCGCATTATAGTGACAGGAAACAGCGGGTTGTGGAAGGATATGGCATTTTGCAGCCAAGGGTGGCCGTGAGTCAGCCTTCCAATGAAAGCACTCCGTTTGCCAGATTGCACGGAAATGAACCGGGCATTGATCCATACACACGTGCAATCTCTGATGTATACCAGGACCTTTTTGGTGAAGGATCATTTATAGGAAAAGGTATTTATGAAGTGGATGCGTTCGAAAAAGCATTGGCAAATCGTTTTCCTGAAAACCGGATACTCAGTCATGATTTGCTGGAAGGCAGTTATGCGCGTTGTGGTTTACTGAGTGATATTCAGCTTTATGAAGCATACCCCGTGCGCTATGATGTGGATATGAAAAGAAGACATCGCTGGATCCGCGGTGACTGGCAGATTGCTTCCTGGATGCTTCCCTGGGTTCCGGGTCCGAAAAGAAGGATTTTGAGAAACCCGATTTCACCATTGTCGAAATGGAAGATATTCGATAACCTGCGCCGGAGTCTTTTGCCGATTGCGTTATTAGCTATGCTGTTGTTTGGCTGGATCACTTCTCATTCTCCGGTGTTTTGGACACTGGCTGTGCTGAGTATATTATTGCTGAATTCAATCATCAGTTTTTTCTGGGAGATCTGGCAAAAACCTGAGGATGTTCACATCATGCCGCATGTGCTGATGAGTTTTCATTACACCATCCAGCATTTTCTGAATCAGTTATTCCTCCTGATTACAATACCATATGAAGCATTTGTATATGCAGATGCCATCCTGAGAACAAACTGGCGAATGATCATAAGCCACCGGCATCTTCTTCAGTGGAATCCCACACAGAATCTGACGGGTCGTGTAAACAGGAATTTATTTCAGACATATATCTATATGTGGTTCCCGGTTGTACTGGCCATCGGAGTTTTTGAGTGGATGCAGTATAAACAGTCCGACGGAATGGGGATCAGTCTGCCATTCCTGATCGCATGGATGCTCATTCCGGCGATAGCCTGGAAAATCAGTCTGGCGGATAAGGGCAAGGTCGTCGAACTGAATACAACACAGAAAATATTTTTGAATAAACTGGCAAGAAAAACATGGGCATTTTTTGAAACTTTTGTGGTGGCAGGAGATAACTGGCTTCCGCCTGATAATTATCAGGAAAGTCCGGTTGAGCGAATTGCCCATCGCACATCTCCGACAAATATTGGTCTGTCGCTTTTAGCAAATCTCACGGCATATGATTTCGGTTATATACCCGTGCAGGTATTGCTATTCCGGGTTTCGAATACGATGCAAACCCTGCAGAAGATGGAAAGATATCTGGGGCATTTTTTTAATTGGTATGACACGCAAAGTCTTTTACCTCTTCCTCCAAATTATATTTCCACGGTTGATAGTGGAAACATGGCGGGTCATCTGATCACATTAAAACAAGGTCTTCTGATGCTGGCTGATAAACCGGTCTTCACGGATCAGATGTACAAGGGCCTGCGGATTACACTCGAAATTTTACAGGATAAGATGGGTAGCCGCAAGGGAACGGAATCCTTGGAACAGCGTCTGATTGCAGATATGGGTGGTGATGAACGTTCGGTTCAGGATTTCTATAAAGAGTTGCGGATATTGTTAGATGAGTCGGAGAAGCTGACGGCTTTGTTCAACGATGATTCTGAGTCGGCCTGGTGGGCGGATGCATTTTCCAATCAGGTAAGAGATTCTTTTAATGATATCAATGAATCATATCCATGGCTCACCATTCTTCATTTTCCTGATCGCTTCAGGGCACTGGAAGAATCTGTTTCACGTTTTATGACACTCAATGAACTGGCCATGCTGGAAGTGACTTTACTTCCGCAGATCCATATTCTGGATGAAGAAGAATTAAATGCTGAAGAAAAATCATGGCTTGAAACATTTCGTAAACAACTGATCGAAACCAGCCGGCGCGCGAAGGAAAGATTACTCAGCATCAATTCACTGAGCAAACTCTGTGATGAATTCGCCAATTTACAATTTGATTTTCTGTATGATAAATCCCAGCGGCTCCTCGCCATTGGTTATAATGTAACGGATCACCGGAGAGACAACGGTTTTTATGATCTGCTGGCTTCGGAATCAAGGCTCACTATTTTTCTTGGTATTGCGCAGGGAAAGTTGCAACAGGATACCTGGTTCGCACTGGGTCGTCAGCTCACCAATCCAGGCACTTCTCCGGTTCTTGTTTCATGGAGTGGTTCCATGTTCGAATATCTGATGCCGCAACTGGTGATGCCGAGCTTTGACAATACACTTCTTGATCAGACAAATAAATCCGTTGTTCAGAAACAAATTGAATACGGGAAAAAAAGAAATGTTCCCTGGGGTATTTCAGAGTCCGGATATAACCTCGTGGATGTAAACCTGAATTATCAGTACCGTGCATTTGGTGTTCCCGGTCTGGGGCTGAAACGCGGACTGGGTGAGGATCTGGTGATAGCTCC
>DASXNJ010000375.1:0-4990 GCA_036495145.1 Puia sp. | reverse complement strand
GAAAGACAAATTTTCGGATGTTGTTCAGGTGAATAAAATATTTTATTCATCGGGAATATTTCCAACACTGGAGAAAGTTCCGTTTGTGGTTGGCGGCAGCGACGGTGCGATGGCCAATATCGGATCTACGAGCGAGCCGGGTTCTCTTGTCATTACGGTGGGCACCAGTAGTGCAGCCCGTGTAATACTCAACAGGCCCTATATCGATCCCGCCATGCGAACTTTCTGTTATTATATTCAGGATCAACAGTGGCTGTTGGGGGGCGCCAGTAATAATGGCGGCATCGTGCTGCAATGGCTGCATGAAAATATATTTCATGCTGAGAATTCAGTAACTGATTTTCTTCGTCAGGCTTCGGATGTAAAACCGGGATCGGACGGCCTTTTATTTCTTCCCTATCTGCTGGGCGAAAGAGCACCCATTTGGAATGCGGATGCGAAGGGCATATTGTTCGGAGTACAAATCAACCATACACAGGCATCGATCGTGCGTGCATCACTGGAGGGAATTGTTTATTGTATATATGGAATCAGCCAGTCCATCATGGAACAGGCAGAAATACGGAATATATATGCAACCGGTGGTTTCGCACGCAACGAACTGGGTTTGCAAATACTTGCCGATACATTTAATCTTCCGGTACTGGTTTGTGAAACAGTGGAAAACTCGGCCTGGGGCGCAGCGAAATGCGGCATGATGGCATTGGGAATTCCGGTTTCCGATGACACGGTGATCAACAAAAGATATTTTCCGGACGCTGTTCATCATTCCGTTTATGCAAAGGGATTTCTCAAATTTCAGTGTGTATATGAATTACTGAAAGACGAATTTATTTAGCCGGCGTCTGTTTCTTAAAATCGAGATCCTGAAAGTCATAACTGAAATCCGTCAGCGGAGAAATGGCTTTCATCTTCATTCCGTTTGTTTTGCCATTTTCATCCAATGAAAATAGCACAAATGCGTTGGCGCCCATACTATGATCCGGCCATATCATGACGAAACTATTTCCTTTATAAGGCAACATTTCGCCCGACAGTTTGGGTGAACGTTTTGATTCGAACCAGTATTTTCCATTTTTAAACGAGATCAGGACATCACCAAACCAGGGATCGTTGTATGTTCCGGTATAAATGGTAAAATCGATGGGAGCCGGATGCTCCAGCGACTTACTGATTTCTTTATCGACCTCGTCCGTTATTTTTTTTGCGGATTGTATTTGAGCATTTCTCTGAGTCAGCTTTTCCGCTACCCAATCTTTACGTGGCAGTCCAAGGTAGCCGTCTTTGATCTGATTGGTGATCGAAGTAAATGCGGCGCCTTCTTCCTGGTTAGTGAGTACGATAATGCCGAGTTGCAATTCCGGGATCATGGTGATCTGAGTAACCATTCCTTCGAGACCCCCGGTATGGCTAAGTTCTTTGTATCCTTTGACATCTTCGATAAAAAATCCAAAACCATAAGACTTGAAATGTGTGTTATAATAACCGGGCTCACCTGCATTTAAAATCGTTTGCGATGACCAAATTTCATTTTGAATTTTTGGATCAAAGAGACGCGCCGTGTCTGGTCCGTATTTCCCCTGATTCAAAAGTAACATCACCCATTTACTCAGATCTGCAATGCTGGAATTGACACCTCCCGCTGAATGGCCAACTTTCATTGAGCTGCGGGCGATCACCTTCACTTTACCATCCACGTTTGCATGTCCGTCGATCACATCCGATTTATCCCTAAGCCGGTCGAATGAACCGGCGCTGTGATTCATACCGATGGGTTTCATGATACGTGTCTCGACAAATTCATCCCAGGAAATACCGCTGACTCTTTTCACCACTTCGCCTGCAACGATATATAAATTATTATCATAGTCAAATTTTGTGCGGAAGCTGGATACCGGTTTTAAAAACTGTAGATTATGAATAATATCTTCCTGACTAAAGTTACTGGAATCCGGAAACAACATCAGATCACCTGCCCCGAGGCCCAGCCCGCTACGGTGGGTCAGCAAATCACGAATGGTGAATTCCTCCGTAACATAAGGATCATACAATTTAAATTCGGGAATCCATTTTCGCACTTTATCGTCCCAGGACATTCTGCCTTCATCCACGAGCATACCCAGCGCAAAAGCGGTAAATGCTTTACTATTGGAAGCGATTCCGAATAAAGTATTTTCATCTACCGCTACACCTGTATTCAGGGAGCGAACTCCATAACCCCTGGAGTGGACCAGCTTGCCGTCCTTGATAACAGCTACGGCAATGCCCGGTACCTCAAAACTTTTTCGCGCCTTTTCTACCAGCATGTCGATGTCGGCTGTAGTCAGTACCTGTGAACCCGCACTTATGGAACTGAACAGGCAGATTGCAAATAAAAAAAATTTCATCAGCAAATTAATTGAAACTATAGTAAACGACCAACTACATCGGGGATCAAATAAAAAGGGGCGTATTGAAATACACCCCGAACGACTGCCATCAAATTTAACTTCTAACAGAGGTCACGGGCGGGATCGAACCGCCGTAAAAGGTTTTGCAGACCCATGCCTCACCACTCGGCCACGCGACCCAAACTGAATGCAATAATACCATTAAATTATAAGTCTACAAAATCAGTAGACTATATTTATTTTACGGACAGATCCCGAAGCAGAGAAACTGATCATTCGAAATTGTCGGGGGTATCGGAGAGGAGTTTCGTAAATTCGTATTTGAAATGATCGAACTTTGAAAAAAATTTATAAACCCGCTGAACAGGGACCGGCATATATGGAGCGATATATCAAGCTGGTACCTGATGACGGCAATCTGCTGATACATCTCGAAGATATTTTTTCCGAGACAGAAGAACTCATCAACCCACTCGGTGAAGAGAAAATGCATTACCGGTATGCTCCCGGCAAATGGACCATCAAGGATATGTTACTTCATATGTCGGACACCGAGCGGATATTTGTCTACAGGGCTCTGCGATTTTCAAGAGGGGACGAAACACCACTGCCGGGATTCGAAGAGAGTTTGTTTGCGTTACATGCCGGTGCTAATGAAAGAGAAAAGGAAGACATCATGCGGGAATATTCGCTGGTCAGGGAGTCGAGTATTGCCTTTGTTGAATCCCTGACGGATGAAGCTTTAAACAGAAAAGGAACGGCGAGTAACAATCCATTGTCCGTGCGGTATCTGGTGAACCTGATTTACGGGCATCATAAGCATCACCTTAATATACTTCGGGAGAGATATCTTTGAATATGACAGAAAAAAAACCGCAGCGGATTTCCATTGCAGTAGATATGGACGGTGTGCTGGCAGATACAGAAACCCATTTCATAAAATATTACGAAGAAGAATCAGGAGAAAAATTTGACCGGAAGGCCATGCTGGGTGTTCCCGAAAGTCAGTCCTTTCCCGATAAAACGGCCGTTTGGCGTTATGTGAATACAGCCGGTTTTTTCAGAACTCTTCCGTTGATCCGGGGATCAGTGCACGCAGTAAAAACCCTCATGGAAGATTTTGATGTGTACATCGTCTCCGCTGCCATGGAATTCCCGCTTTCACTTTATGAAAAGAAATTATGGATGGAGGAACATTTCCCCTTTGTTCATTGGAAAAATATTGTTTTCTGCGGCGATAAAAGCATTATTAAAACAGACTACCTGATCGATGATCATTTAAAAAATCTTGATCATTTTACAGGCATTCCCCTGATGTTTACCGCCGCACACAATATCAACCATCATCATCATCACCGGTTAAATAACTGGGAGGAGATTCTTGCCTACTTCAGCATTGTACGGAAGGGCTAAAAAAATGTGGAAATGTGGAAATGTGGAAATGTGGAAATGTGGAAATGTGGAAATGCTTTGTATTTAAGATACTAAATAACAAACACCGGAATTAAAAAATCAGCACAATTGTTCCGCCGATAATCAGCAAGGCACCGATGGCGGTTTTCCAGGATAATGCCTCTCCCAGAAATATGACGGATAAGATAATCGTTAGTGCAACACTCAGTTTGTCGACCGGGGCAACCTGCGATACTTTCCCCAGCTGAAGCGCTTTAAAATAAAATATCCAGGATAATCCGGTAGCCAGTCCCGAGATGATGAGAAAAAAAAGATTATGTTTCGATAATGCCGGTATTGATTTATATTCTCCGCGAAAAAAAACGATGCCCCAGGCGATCAGCAGAATGATTACAGTCCGGATGGCCGTTGCCAGATTGGAGTTCACATTCGTTACCCCGATTTTTGCAAAAATGGCTGTCAGAGAAGCGAAGAAGGCGGAAAGCAGTGCGTAGAACCACCACATCAGGTTAAATTTAATTGCTTAAAAACTTCAGGCAAACCGGATTTGGAATACTGATTTCTTTTCCTGTTGCTTTTAACAAACCCGAAGCGGTGTCAATAGAAAAGATAACAATATTATCAGTGTCGCGATTGGCGACCAGTAAAAAATGACCACCGGGATCTATCACAAAATTGCGGGGATGTTTTCCATTTACAGAAATAATTTGTTTTGTTGACAGTGTTCCATCTTTCTTTATTTCGAATACGGCAATTGTATTGGATGTGCCGCGGTTGGTTGCATACAGAAATTTTCCGTCGGGACGAATATGAATATCGGCGCTGCCGGCGAATCCGGTAAACTGTTCGGGTGTTGTACGTATTCTCTGAAAATGGCTCATCTTCCCGCTGTTTGAATCAAAATGAAAGGCATCGACGGTGCCCGACAATTCGCTGAGAATGTATACGTCGGATTTTTTTGGATGAAATGCGATATGCCGGGGGCCGGACCCTGGCGTAAGAGTAACAACAGAATCCAATGCCTCAGCAAGCGGAATGTTTTCATTGGGATGAAATATATAAACATGTTCCTGATCCGTTCCCAGGTTTGCTTCCAGAAGGAATCTTTCGTCCGGAGAAAAAATCGTTGAATGTACGTGTGCGGCTTCCTGTCTTGCGGTGTCCTGACCTTTTCCGAATTGCTGAAT
>DASXNJ010000374.1:0-7598 GCA_036495145.1 Puia sp. | reverse complement strand
GGTGATATGATTGATATGAATCAAAACGATGTATACGGTAAGCTTGGACTGCTGACGCACATTTAATTTATTACCTTTCAGGCATAAAAAGGATAATATGGTTAAATCGATGACGGGTTTTGGAAGGGCTGAAGAAACGGTCGGTGACAAAACCTTTCTTGTAGATGTAAAGTCGCTCAACGGGAAACAATTTGAATTGCAGTTAAAACTGCCGGGGTTTCTCAAACCTTATGAATTTGACATTCGCAAACTTCTTTCTGAAAAGCTGGGACGTGGCTCCCTGGATTGTACAATCAGTCTCAAACAAACGGGTAATGCAAAACCTGTCAGCATCAATACAGATCTGGCAAGAGCATATTATGAAACGCTGGCCGATCTGTCCAAACAGCTCAATCAGGATCCTTCTAATATTCTCAGTACACTGTTAAAATTGCCTGAGGTGATTACCCCGACCGGCGATACGCTGACTAAGGAAGAATGGAATCAATTCAGCAAAGTGATAGAAATGGCTATAGAGGATCTGAACCAGCACCGGTTGAATGAGGGTCGTGCTTTGGAAGAGGATCTGATACAACGTATTGATAATATAAGTCAGCAACAGGCTGAAGTTATAAAGCTGCAACCCCTTCGCCAGACGAAAATCCGTGAGGGGCTCGAAAAATTGTTAAACGACCATGTGGGTAAGGAAAACTATGATTCCAACCGGCTTGAACAGGAGATGATATATTATCTTGAAAAGATTGATATCAGCGAGGAAATGGTCAGGTTGAAAAATCATTGTTTCTATTTCAAGGAAGTGCTCGCAGAGCCCGATGATAGTAAGGGCAAGAAATTGTCATTCATACTTCAGGAAGTGGGAAGGGAAATCAATACTACGGGCTCAAAGGCCTATGATGTAAAAATCCAGCGATGCGTGGTGTTGATGAAGGACGAACTCGAAAAAGCCAAGGAACAAATTCTGAATGTTTTATAAACTTGAGGCTAATCAAGTTTGCAAGACTGGATGTATCTTCCTACATCAACCGTCAACCGTCAACCGTCAACCGTCAACTGCCAACTGCCAACTGTCAACCGCCAATGTAAACCAGATGCTAAAGAATTTTTTCCTGTTCATCTCAAATGTTTTCAATTCCATAAAAATTCGGTCTGTGAAAATTTCCCTGGTGATTCTGACAGCGGTTATTGGATTATCCGCCTGTAACTGGACGACGGGTGTCTTTGAAAAAAATCTCAAT
Source organism: Puia sp. (assembly GCA_036495145.1). GTDB lineage: Bacteria > Bacteroidota > Bacteroidia > Chitinophagales > Chitinophagaceae > Puia. The sequence goes on along the minus strand of DASXNJ010000374.1, from coordinate 6,363 downwards.
TTCGATAACCACGAATGGCCATCTTCCTTAAAGCCGGACATTCGTTTCGAGATTACCGATACTGTTTCTTCCTATAATATTTATATCGTGCTTCGTCATACCGACGCGTATCATTTTAACAATATATACATTCGCGCCAGTGTGAAGGAACCGGGAGATCCGAAGGGAAGGAAAGCCGACTATGACCTGCAGCTGGCTACCAATGGAAAAGGATGGATCGGTACGGCGATGGATGATATCTATGATGCACGCCTGCTGATACAGGCGAAAACCAGGTTTATGAAGTCGGGCGTTTACGAAATCACACTGGAACAGTTGATGCGTGAAGATCCTTTAAAGAATATGCTAAGTGTTGGATTAAGGGTAGAGAGGGTGCAGGAATAATGTGGAAATGTGGAAATGTGGAAATGTGGAAATGTGGGAATGAGAGTATGTTGAAATTGATTTGCATATAATAATTTGAAAATTTGATATGTCATGACTTTTAAAAAAGCGTTAAACGTCAGGCGTTAAGCCTTCAGCCTAAAAATGGCAAACCATCTCAATAAATACGCCTGGGGTAATCGCGCGATAGTAATCTGCTGGCTGTTGCTGATATATGTACTAGGTGCACTAATCTGGTGGTATATTGCCCTAAACCTTCAGAATAACCAGATGTCGGCATACAGAATAGAACTTCTGACACATGATGATCCGGCTTATATAGCGAAACTGGAAAAGATTAATGACGACCGCCACCGACTGGCTACCGCTTATAAAAGTGAAGGGCTTGTATTTATTTTAGTAATACTGGCCGGCGCTGTATTCCTGCGGAGTGCCGTCATGCGTCAGATCAGGATACAGAGGCAGCAACAGAATTTCATGATGGCCATCACCCATGAATTAAAAACACCCATCAGCATTGCCAGGCTGAATATAGAAACCCTCCAGAAATATTCTCTGGATGATTCAAAAAAGGAAAAGATCCTGAAATCCTCCCTGCAGGAAATCAACCGGTTGAATACACTCACAGGAAATATACTCGTATCGGCGCAACTGGAAGGAGGGTCCTATCTTTTCAATAAAGAAGAAATTAATTTTTCCCGGATGACAAACGATTCCTGCCAGGATTTTGAAAATCGTTTTCCAAACCGGCCATGGAACAAAAGACTCGAACCCGATTTATTTACGTTGGGCGATCCGCTGCTCATACAGATTCTGGTAAACAACCTGATTGACAATGCTGTTAAATATTCACCTCCGGACGCTCCCATTGCGATTCTTCTGAAAAGAGATGGCGATCAGGGTATGCTGGAAATAAAAGATGAGGGTGTGGGTATACCGAAAAAAGAACAAAAACGGATTTTTCAAAAATTCTACCGGGTAGGAAATGAAGATACCAGAACAGCACAGGGAACGGGACTCGGACTTTACCTTTGCCGTAAAATTGTACAGGATCATAAAATGCGTCTCCAGGTTTCTGATAACCAACCAAAAGGAGCCATATTTACGGTTCGTTTTAATTTAACTCAAGTATGAAGGAGTCTTCACGCAAAAACATCCTGCTGGTAGAAGACGAAGAAAATCTGCACGACGCCCTTCGCCTGAATCTAGAACTGGAAAACTATCAGGTTACATCAGCTTATAATGGCAATGATGCGTTAAAGGCCATTGGCGATGAATATTTCGACCTGGTGATCCTGGATGTCATGTTGCCAGGCATCGACGGGATTAGTGTGGCGGAGACCATCCGTGTGAGACAAAATCCTGTGCCCATTCTGATACTCAGCGCCCGTAACAGTAGTGCGGACCGGGTACTGGGTTTGAAAAAGGGCGCTGATGATTACCTCAATAAACCTTTCAACCTCGAAGAATTACTTCTGCGTGTTCAGAAACTGATTGAGAAAAACGAAAAATTGCAGGACCGTAACACGCTGCCTTCCAGATATGTTTTTGGAAAGAATGTGATTGACTTCAAGGCACAGGAGGCTTTTAATAAAAAGAATGAACGTTTTCGCCTGAGTAAAAAAGAGACTATGCTGTTAAAGCTGTTGATTGAAAATAAAAATGAAGTGGTGAAACGGGAAAAAATTCTTCAGGCTGTCTGGGATTACCATGTGTATCCAAACACGCGAACCATCGACAATCTGATCCTTAATTTCCGTAAGTATTTTGAAGATGACAGCCGCAATCCGAAGCATTTTCATTCAGTGAGAGGAGTCGGGTATAAATACACTGAGTAGTGTGGTGAGTGTGGAAGGGTTAGATTTTGGGCTTAAGGCCTAAAATGATTTTTTCAGCTGCTGAAAGAACCCGCTGCATATCACTTGTATTATATTCGGGTGTATATAATTTCATTTCACATTCATTCAATACATTTTTCAGCTGAATGATTTCCTCATCGCTCCATCCGCCCGAGCGCAGGCCGCTGGCAATATTTAACTTGTTTAGTTCACTGGCAGGCAGCTTCAGATTGTCTGAGACAGATCTCCAGATGGCGCGATTGACAGATGCATAAAATTTACTAAAATCCCCCGCCTGCATCAGTTGTCTCGATTCATCCAACGGATCGACTTCCTCGGGTATGTTTTTCGCTTTTTCAAGTTCCGCCAGTTGCTTTGCTTTTTCAGTTTTCAATAGAGCGTCCTTTTTCGATTCTCTGATTATAAAAAAAGTTGCCAGCGCCAGCAGAAGAAAGGCGGATCCCCATAATGCATACTTTGTCCACTCTGTCTGATTCGTTTGCACCGGCGTCTCTCTTGGTTTTGCAGGCTTCTTTTTTATGGATGCTTTTACATTTAGTTTCAGAGGATCTGATTCAATGGATTTATATACTTTGGCTGCCGGATCGAAATAGCTCATCTTCACCGGAGGCAAAATATATTTGCCCGGTTTAGAACAAATAAAACTATACGAATAAGTTTTTGTGCCACCGAGCGGCGCAACCGCTTTATCAATATTTTCTTTGTTGCTCACTTCATAAGATTCCATATTCGCGGGCCAGTCAACGACGGGTGCATTGATCACCGGCAGATTGCCATTACCACTTATCAATACAGACAAAACTGCTGCATCTCCTGTATCCACCTCTTTAGTATTTAATGAGGCTGTAATGGAATACTTTCCAACGGCTCCGTTAAAATCCGCCGGTTTGCCCTCGTCAGGTAATGGTTTTACGTGTACTACTACCGGTTTGCTTTCGAGGACAATATGCTGCGTAAAGGGAGTTCCGCTTACTTCGGGTTCGAAAAGTCTGTCCAGTAAACCGCCCAGACCCTGGCCGGAACTTTTGGAACCGCCCGGATCGGCCCTGACAAAATAAATATTATTGTCCAGTTCAACGGGATCCAGTGTGACATCGCCTGCCTGGAGGGGAATGAGCTGGGACTTTCGGATAATATGCACCGAATAGTTTTTTCCATTTATCTTTTCTACAGAAACCCGGTCATCTGTGGGATCGATCATGTCGTATACGCTAAATCCGTTCAGGGACGGGTGGCGGGTAACTCTTGAATCAGATCGCAAACGGGCGTATAACTTATAAGTTGCAACAATGGGTTCACCGAGATAACAATCTTTCTTGCTGACATCCACTTTTATAAAAAAATTCTTTCTGATCTTATCGTCAACATTTTCTCCGGGTCGAACCAATTCATCCATATCTACCGGAGGTTGCGCCGTTGGCCAGGAAGGATCAGGCAGTGGACTAAAGCCGGGAGTTTTTGTATTTCCCTGACCGGTTTGAGTATGTACCGAAATCTGGATCGGATTAGTATGCAATTTCTGTCCATCTATTGTGGCGGAAGCTGGTTTTATTGTTAACAGGCCGGTCTTTTTGGGCTGCAAAACATAACTGATTCCCCGGTACTGGGATGTGACGCCGTTAACAACGCTCATTCCTGTGGACTGGCTCGGACCCTGCACAATGGTAAAGTCTGTAAAATCCGGCGGTTGCAGATCGCCAATTTCCTTTGCGTTTTCAATGACAAACTGAATTTCGACATAGTCTGCTTTTCCCATGTCTTTTGTACTGGCCTGGGCAGTAAAATGCACCTGCGACATCGCCGGGTTCAGGACCAGGAAAAGCCAGCAGAAAATAAAAGATTTGAAAGGTATAAGTGGTCCGATGACAGTTGATTTTATTTTCTTCTTTCTGCGCTGCAAAGATAAAAAGAGGTGTAGCAATTGTTAATTCTCAATTGTTAAATGTCTCCCAGCAAAGGCCTGATAACCAAATCTTCCACTACCGCCTGAGGAGATAGTTTTGAAATCTGAACCACTGTGTCTGCAATATCGGTCGACTTCATGATTCTGGCGGGGGATATTCCGGCAGCGGCCCAGGAGTCAGTATAAACGGCACCCGGATAAATACAGGTTACCTTGATGGAATAGGGTTTTAATTCTTCACGAAGATTTTTTGAGAATCCGGAGAGTGCAAACTTGCTGACGCTATAAGAACCGCCATTGGGATATGCCTGCAATGCCGCTATTGAGCTCATATTGAAAACATGACCCGATTTACGCTTCATCATCGAAGGCAGGAGTATTCGTGTAATATAATACGCGCTGAGAAAATTCGTATTCATCATCATCTCCATTTGGCCTTCCGGCTCATCGATCACCCGTCCGGGTTCGAATGTGCCCGCGTTATTGATGAGGATATTTGTTTCCACATCATGTTCCAATACCCATTGGCCAAATTCAACGGCACCTTTTTTTGAGCTGATATCGAAAGCTTTTGCTTTTATGATCTGATCGGGGAATCTTGCCTGCAGGGATGCCAGCGCGTTATAAAGATTCAGTTCGTTGCGGGAGGTCAGATAAAGATCATGACCTTCTTTTGCAAATGCTTCGGCCATACTTAAACCCAGTCCGCGGGAAGACCCGGTGATGACTATTTTCATTTGCGCAATTTACGTTTTAAGCCCGATATCGGTTGGCAGTTGGCAGTTGGCAGTTGGCGTTTCGCGGTTGACGGTTGACGGTTGACGGTTGCGGTTGGTGGTTGGTGGTTGGTGGTTGATCGATACAAGATTAACGAAACACGATCAATAAATCAGGATCGACGGAAGGCTTAAATTGCATGATGAAATACAGGCATCTCTTCTTCGATCTCGATCACACACTTTGGGATTTTGATTCCAACAGCAGGGAGGCATTGCATGACTTGTATCATTCCCTGGCACTCGCCGAAGCAGGAGTGAATGACTTCGAACTTTTTCACAAACTCTATCTCGGACATAATGAGCGCCTTTGGGATCGATACAGAAAAGGACAAATGAAAGTAGATGACCTCAGATGGAAAAGAATGGCTGTGACCCTGCTTGAATTTAAAAATGGTGATGAATCACTGGCCCGTAAAATGGGTATTGCATTTCTTGAAATTCTGCCTACCAAAAAAAGGCTTTTTCCGGGTACGATTGAACTGCTGAATTATTTAACTGAAAAGAAATATGCCCTTCACCTGATCACCAATGGGTTTGAAAAAACACAGCATCATAAATTGAAAAACTCGGGTATAGACAATTTCTTTTGTGAAGTGATCACTTCTGAAGGATCCAACAGCCTGAAACCTCATCCCGAAATTTTTGAATATGCTATTATGAAAACCGGTGCACTAAAAAAAGAAAGTATTATGATCGGAGATACGCCCGACGTGGACATCATAGGTGCCAGGGAAGCGGGGATCGACCAGGTATATGTAAATCATACCGGGAATCAGGAACCGGTGAACGCTACGTATACTGTTTACGCACTAAATGAATTAATGGAAATCTTTTAGTCAGCTGGCTGGTTGACGATTGTCAGTTAATTGTTCCCCCATTCAGCCAACACAGTAACCCCACCTTTAACCATTTGATTGAGTTCAACTTTTACAATAGTGCCGGGAGGCAACAATACATCTACCCGGGAACCGAATTTTATAAACCCCATTTCAGCACCCTGTTCTACCTGCTGACCCGGAGAAAGATAGTTTATAATACGTTTGGCAAGCGCACCGGCAATCTGTTTAACAAGTAAAGTGCCCTTCAGATTTTTTATGACAACACTGTGTCGTTCATTTTCAGTAGAAGATTTTGGATTCCAGGCTACCAGCTATTTCCCTTTGTGATATTGACTGTATACGACATCTCCGCTAACGGGATTTACATTCCGGTGTACGTTTGCCGGGCTCATAAATATGGAAACCTGGATTCGGCGGTCATGAAAATATTCTACATCATTTATTTCTTCGATCACCACTACCTTGCCATCGGCCGGACAAATAATATATTTTTCATTTAATGTAGGCGTGCGCGACGGAACACGGAAAAAAGATATGATAAAGAGCAAAAATGCCAGGCTGACAATAAACAGGAACCAGCTCAATACCGGTGACTGGTA
>DASXNJ010000373.1:0-3915 GCA_036495145.1 Puia sp. | reverse complement strand
GATTTATTTTTTTTGCTCCTGTGTACTGATGAGAAGTTGCTGGCGAAAATCCAGCACGATCGACTCGAACCTTTTGAAACAATTAAATCCCATGTCATGAAAACATTGTCTAAACTCGTATCAACCAGTAGCGTGTCGCTCCTGGTTATTACATCGCCAGTTCTTATTTCCAGTAATCATAAAAAAATCGACGTCTCCACCAGCACAGCTGTTGTCGCAGCTACTTATCATATTCCTGTATTAACAAATAATAATTTCAAAAACTTTAAGTACACCAGTCCTGAAATAAATGCAGCTGCTGCAGAAAAACTGATTACAGTTGACAAGACGGCTGATCTGAAAACAAGTGCCGAAACAAAAAAAGCTTTTGAAGTGAAGATGGTTATCCAGCAGGCACTATCTATTTATGACTCAATGAATCTTAGTAAATCAGGCCTGAATCAAAAGGCCTTTGAATATGCCTGGAGAGGTTATCATAATCTGATGAAACAGGGTATGCTGAAAAAATCTTCCGTATTGACTGTTTGTGATTTTACACAATCGTCCAGCAGCAAACGGATGTATGTCATTGATGTTTCTCATAAAAAATTATTATTCAACACATATGTATCACATGGTATGAACTCTGGTGTTGAATATGCCTCTACGTTTTCCAATAAAGCAAATTCATTTAAAAGCAGCCTTGGTTTTTTTGTTACGTCAAAAACTTATGTAGGAAGAAATGGTCTTTCACTAAAAGTTCTGGGTCTTGAAAAAGGTTATAATGACCTGGCAGCCAAAAGACATATTGTATTGCATGGTTCAGACTATATCACGCCTGAATATTTGAAAGATAATGGTGAAATGGGAAGAAGCCTGGGTTGTGCCGCTATTCCAAATTTGATGAGTCCCAAGATTATCAAGACGATTAAGAACGGTAGTTGTTTGTTTATTTACCATCCAACCACCAATTATCTGACACATAGTAATATTATTAATGGTTAAAATCAATCAATAAATTAAGCAATAGGGGTGGTTATTACCGCCCCTTTTTGAGTTTTCTGAATCATTTGTTTTAGTATTTACAATCCAACACCCTTGAAATGAACCGACTTACCCTATTAATCTGTACTGCGTTCCTATTTGGAACAAGCTTATTTGGCCAGTCACCCGACTCTGCCTTAAGCGTTTACAACAGCAAATTTCCACAGGAGAAACTCCATATTCATTTTGACAAGGATACTTATCTTCCGGGTGAGACCATCTGGATGAAGGCTTACCTGTTAAGTGAAAGCAAACCTTCTGCCGTAAGCAAAAATCTTTATTTTGACTGGACGGATATCGACGGCAGGTTATTGCTGCATAGTGTTTCGCCCATTACTGAAGGAGGGGCAAGTTCTTATTTTAAAATCCCGGCCTGGGTTAAAAACGGAGTCATCCATGTGAAAGCCTATACACAATGGATGTTGAATTTTGATAATGCATTCCTTTATAATAAAGACATACCGGTTCTGATGCCCATAGAAGGTGGCAATCCGGCGGCAGATAAAATTCAGACGACGATCAATTTCTTTCCGGAAGGGGGCGATCTCATCAACGGTGTTTCTTCGGTACTGGCATTTGAGGCCCTCAACCAGCATAACAAGCCGGTCATGGTGCATGGAGTCGTCAAAAACTCCAATAATATTGTGGTCGATTCATTTTTCACAGTGTTTAATGGGATGGGATATATGCTTTTTAAACCTGTGGCGGGCGAACATTATACCGCATCATGGTCCGAAAATAACGGAGAAGTTCATTCTGCACCCATCCCCGATGCAAAAGCAAATGGCCTGGTTTTACACGCTGACCCGTTTCATGGTGACCAGATTCATTACAAGCTCGAAAAATCCGCCGATGCCAGCAACCTGACAAAAATTATTGTTGTCGGCACGGTTAACCAGAAAGTCGTTTATCGCAACAGCGTCATGCTTGAAAATAACGCTGCTGAAGGAACTATTAACGCCGGTTCATTTCCATGCGGCGTCCTGCAGCTCACGGCATTTGATGGGGGCCTGTCCCCACTGGCAGAAAGAGTTGTATTTATAAATAATCAGAAAGCCTATTCGAAAATTCAAATGAAAAGAGAAGCTGTGAATTTGAATAAAAGGGCGCGCAACGAAATTTCCATCAGCATACCTGACAGTCTGGTGACCAATCTTTCTATTTCTGTAACGGATGCGGGGCTTGGTTACGACAGCAGCAATAATATTTATTCTGATCTCCTGATAGCCGGCGATTTAAAGGGTACGATTCCCGATGCCGCATCCTTTTTATCAAATCCGGTCGATGCCAACGAACATTTGAATCTTTTACTTCTGACACACGGATGGAGAAGGTTTAACTGGGAAACTGTTGTCAGCGGAAAATTTCCGGAACTAAAATTTCAACGTGATGCCGGTTTTCTTTCCATCCGGGGAGAAATAAAAAATGGGACGGACCTGGATGCACAGGATTCTATGGCGCTCCTGATGATAACAAAAGACAGGAAGAAAAATGTATATAAGCTGCCGGTGGATGGAGAAGGGAATTTCGGAAAGAATGGTTTGTTTTTTTACGATTCTGTCCAGGTTGTTTATAAATTCAATCATGCAGCCAAGTTGAATAGCAATAGTCAAATCAGCCTTTATTCCGGATTACTTCCTGCACTTTCACCTGCAAAAGCAGATGAACCTTCGTTTTCCTGGGTTAAAGTCCCGGATGTGATTCTTGAAAAAGAAATGAACGGGAATTTGATAGAGATCCATGACAATTCTGTGGCTGTTCCGGCTATGAGTTATGCGATTACTCCCGTCAGGGATTCGATGGGAAAGAATTCAGAGAATGCCGCTCATTATTTGAATACCATGTTTGTCGATTTGAGATTTCCGGCCAGTATCAAGGATAATATGCCGGCAGGCGACGCAAGGCTCGCGTCATACAGGGTAAATAGTTTTGCTATTCGCAGCAACGTGAATATTACACTCGACGGAACGCCGGTAGCCATGGACGATCTGAAATCGGTAAATATGAAAGAGATTTTGTTTATAAAATTTCTGCCGAAGGCAAATCAGAAGGGATTGCCAACACTCGCTATTACCAGCCGCCAGGCACTGGATCAGAATAACATCATGGAAAATAAAACCGGCTTTGCCATTGTGAAGGGATATACGCCGGCCAGGGAATTTTATCATCAGCACTATGATAATAAGATCGAAGATTTCCAGGCAACTGATTATCGTTCCACTCTTTACTGGAACCCAAGGATGCGTCTGGATAATTCAAATCGTAAAATGAGTTTTGTATTTTATAATAATGATATCAGTAATAAATTCCGTGTTGTGATAGAAGGCATGAATCAGGACGGAAAACTTTGCCATATCGACGAAATAATCAAATAAACCCTATAAAACTATACCATGCTTAATGTCGAATTTACCCTGAACGTACTCAGCCTGATTCTATTGGTTGGGGGTGCCTTGATTATCGGGTACTTATTGAGGAGTCGTCAATTGCAGAAGAAGCAGTTCAAAATTTCTGAACTCAGAAAAGAGATCGTTTATAATCACGCGCAGATTCTTGAATTGCAATCGGAATATGTGAACCTGGAGAAAGAAATGAAAAGCGCAAAAACACCTGTTCGTCCGATGAATCCAATCGATTCTGAAATCAAGGGTTCAGTAAATTTTAAATAAGAGGCCAGAGTATTATTTTCCGGTGAACAGGGGGACACGTTTTTGCAGGAAAGCAGAAACCCCTTCCATAAAATCATGGGTATGTCCTGCTTTCTGCTGGAATTTTTTTTCGAGCTCCAGCTGTTCTTCCAGGTTATTTGTTGAAGATTCCAACAATGCCTTTCTCGTCAGGATAAGTGCGGTTGTAGGCAGCCTGGCAAGTGTAATCGCCAGCTGATTTGAT
>DASXNJ010000372.1:0-2508 GCA_036495145.1 Puia sp. | reverse complement strand
GGCGATCATAGTTCGCCGGATAATAAGCACCATTGTTAATCAGTTGACCCGCGTTCGGATCATCCTGTTGTAGGAAAGTACGCGAATAGGTATAGCTTAACCATCCGTTTAGTTTGCCGGCTGTTTTCTTTATCAGCAATTCTGCACCATACGCCTTTCCGCGGGTTGTCAGCACATCTGTTTCAATATGATGATTGAGGACAAGTGACGCACCGCTTTTGTAATCAAGATAATCATCAATTTTCTTGTAATAAATTTCAAGCGATGTCTCAATCGTGTGCGATTTAAAATCGTGGTAGTATCCCAGAGAAAGCTGCTGGCCGCTTTGTGGTTTGATATTTGGTCCGCTGAGCTTCCAGATATCAGTCGGTGAAATCGCCGTCGTATTCGTCAGTTGGTGTATAAACTGATGTAATGAATTATAACTGATTTTTAATGAAGAGTTATCATTCAAAATATATCTGGCGGAAACCCTGTAATCGGGGTACTGGTAGGTCTTGATATTTTTACCCGGCCCATAATACGTTGAGTCGATGATGCTGGTCGTTTCCAATGGCTGACCCGGTGCATAAGTATAAATGTTCTGTGGTCCCAAATAATTGTAATAAGAATACCGGATGCCCAGATTTACAGAGAACCTGGTTCCAAGATTTATTCTGTCACCAAGGTATGCAGCTGATTCGAGTGCCTGTTCATTGGGTACATGATCAGGAACCACCAGAGATTTCGAACCCTGAGGATCCAGAGATCCCGGAGATAATTTGTAGTATATGGAACTTACGCCGAAATCCAGCGTGTGTACAGAATTTATGTTGTAGGTGAAGTCGCCGTGAAAAACATACTGCGTGATATTGAAAGAAAGTTTATAGGCGTTGACGGGATTCAATGTACTGGTAATTGAATAATTATAATCGTCAACACCGGCCATGAATACAGCATTAAACCGGTTATTGAATTCATGCTTCCATTGAAGATTAGCATTTCTATTCTGGTATTTATATAATGTATCACTGTTCAGCGTGAAACGGTCGCTGCTGATATAACCCGTGAGGAATAAATGGTTTTTTGCATTTATTTCATGCGTGAGCCGCAGATTTGCATCATAAAAACCGGCTGTGCTATTCTTATAGGCATCATTCGGAATCTGTTTCAATAACCAGTCAGAATAGGTGGACCGGCCTGCGACCAGGAAGGTCGTTTTTTCGCTGAACAGGGGACCTTCAACAGTAAGCCGCGCGTCAAGGGGACCGATTCCGCCCGCGCCTGATATTTTCTTTGAATTTCCGTCGCGGGTTGTGACGTCCAGAACGGAAGATAACCTTCCGCCATATTTTTCCGGAACACTGCTCTTATATAATTCTACGCCCTTTACAACATCCGGATTGAATGAAGAGAAGAATCCAAAAAAATGGGATGGATTATAAATGGTAGAATTATTAAATAGCACAAGATTCTGATCTGCAGATCCACCCCGTACATTGAAGCCGGTCGATGCTTCACCAACCGAAGTAACACCGGGCAGTGTCAGCACGGCCCTTAATATATCAGCTTCGCCAAAAACGACGGGCATTTGCCGGATCGTTTTTATATTCAGGCGGTCCACGCCCATTTGGAGACGACCGGTATTGGAATTCTTTTCGGAAGTTATGGTCACGGCTTTCAGACCCGGAATAAATTGTTCCATTTCAATATTCAGCTTTCCGTCGGAGTAGAGAGCGATATGACGAACCGTTTCCTTCATGCCGATACTTGAAATATGCAATACATGAGGACCCAGTGGCACAGTGAGCGAAAAATATCCAAACTGATCTGTACTCACTCCGATCGGCGGATTGTCCAGGGAAACAGTCGCCCCCACCAGTGTCTCACCTGTTTTCGCATCGCGGATATAACCGGCAACGGTTCCTTTTCCATTGCGGTAGGTGTTCGTTTTCGGACCGATCACAAAAACCCTGTTTTCCAGCGCAGATCTGAGTTTTTGATTTTTCTGATTTTCCAGGTAATTGTCAACTGAGAAAGCGGATTCGCGGGCAGAATCTGAAACGGGACGTTTCACATTGAAAAAATCGTCGGGGAGATTGGGTTGGATAGTAAATTTTTCCGTTATAAAAACGTTGTCGTCTCCGTCGATTGCAAAATGGAAATCCGTATGGGCCAGGACAATATTCAGGATGACCGGAAGGGATTGATTCTGTACCGAAAAATCAAGCACGATACTATCGGTTTCACCAGGTTTGAAATAAAACCTGTAATCAGATTGCGATTCAATGGTCTCAGCAAATTGTTCCAGCTTCATTCCATGGAAATCTCCTGTAAAAGTCTTTTTATTTTGTGCCTGCAGAAAAAGACAAAGAAATGAGCCCATCACCAGGCAGGAAAGATTGCGAAAAATATAATGCATGTTAGCTCGTTAGTTGATCATAATAAGCCGAAATAGCAACCAGCGTTCCCTCGAAATCTGATTTGAAATTCAGTTTATTTTTCCTGATGAATGATTTAATTTCTGAT
>DASXNJ010000371.1:0-3853 GCA_036495145.1 Puia sp. | reverse complement strand
TGTATATGACACTCTCCAAAGAAGATGTTATCAGGATGGCTATTTCCCAAACGATTCATCATCGTGCACAAATGGGAGTTTTTCTGCGACTTCTGAACATTCCCATTCCGGGATCCTACGGGCCCAGTGCGGATGAAATGGAATTCTAAATGAAGGGTCAGGGCCTGAATGTGTGACCATTCAGATAACTTCTGCAACCGGTAAGTTGAAGAAATTGTTAAACCCGAATATCAGTTAAACTCCGGATTTGATTTCAAGTCTTATAAAACGTGCGAAAGCACTTAAAATAAAAACAATGAAATCGAAATTATTATTCGCCGCACTTTTTATTGCATTCCTGGGAATCGCAAATGTTTCCATGGCGCAGGAGGGCTTTGCCAAAAATCATCCACGCCGGGCTGAAGTAAATCAGCGTTTGAAGAATCAGGATCACAGGATCAATCACAAAATGAGAAAGGGTGATATCAGCAAACGCCAGGCTTATCGAATGCATCGCAGGGATCACCAGATCCATAAGGAAGAAAGAAGAATGGCTTATCGCCAGGGTGGTCATATCTCAAGGCATGAACAATACCGCCTGAATCGTCAGGAAAATCGCATGAATCGCCGGATCATCAGGTCCTAATAATGTAATTTTTGGTTAACAGCCATTGCAAGGACCTACCTGTCTTTAGCAGATAAACCCACCCCTCACCGGTGGGTTTATAATTATGTGAATATTTTCGCTTTGAATATGGAAAAATTTCACTACCTTGTATTTGCTTCATATGGCTATTTCATCTGCAATATCAGTTTCAGTCCGCGACCGGTTTAAAAGCCTTGATTTGCAATCTGCTTTTGAGTTGGTAGTTTCTGCCCGTAAGGGCATAAAACCCAAATTATTTTACGAATTCGCCGATTCGATCCACATGCCTGAAAAAAGACTGGCCTTATTGATAAATATTTCCTCCCGTACGGTTCATAATTATAAGGAACAACAAAAACCTTTGGACCCGATACAAAGCGAACACCTGCTTAAACTGATAGCCTTATACAGAAAAGGAGAGGATATATTCGGAAATGTGGAGGAATTTAATGACTGGTTGGAAAAGCCTTTCTGGAATTCCAAAGAGAAACCAATCGACTGGCTGACAACACCCGGTGGTGTGGACCTCGTTAAAGATGAATTGGGCCGTCTTTCACATGGATATGCTGTTTAATCTCCATCATGCTTGTTTACCGGATTGTACATAAGTTGTATAGTAAAAAAATAATTGCACCCGGTTTTGCCGGTCGATGGAATGGAAGTGGCCGGAAAGTCGTTTATTGTGCTGAATCGATCGCACTCGCTTTTTTGGAAAATATGATACGTAGACAGGGTATCGGATTTAACCAGGATTTTAAAACCATGATACTGGAAATACCCGAATCTTTGAAAATACAGTCAGTTCTGTTTAAGGATCTTCCCAATGGATGGCGGAAATTTAATGATTATTCGAAAAGCCAGCCTATCGGAAATTCCTGGTATGACGAAGGGATTTTTCCCATTCTTAAAGTGCCATCTGCCGTATTACCTGAATCTTATAACTACGTACTGAATGCTACTCATCCTGATTGCAGAAAAATTAAACTTCTTAAAACAACGGATCTTATACCGGATGAAAGGATTGAAGATTTATTGAAAAAAAGAAGGTAAACGGTCATCGTGTTTTCTATTTTTTGCATTCCGGTATTGAAACCAAAAAATATGTCCGAAAACCTGGACCGCACTAAAATTCCACTTAGGAGGGTAATCGGACTTCCCACGAGTATTTTACTTGTTGCCGGCATCATGATTGGCTCGGGTGTATTCAAGAAAATTGCACCCATGTCCCGGTCTCTGATGAGTGAACATTATATTTTATGGGTTTGGGTTGCAGCCGGAATAATTACCATGTTCAGCGCTTTCACATATTCCGGGTTTGCGAGTTTAACCGATAAAACAGGAGGTTTCTATGAATACCTGCGTTTGATATACGGTGATTTCGTTGCCTTTCTATATGGTTGGTCAGTTTTTACGATCATAGGGTGCGGTTCCATTGCTGCACTGGCCTTTGTATTTTCACAATCTGCCGATGCATTGTTTCATTTTGGAACTCTTATACCCTCTCGGAATGATTTTTCCATCGCACATATTATTTATCCCTTCCAGAGTTTATCAATAAAGATCCTTGCGGTCAGCATGATCGTATTATTAACCTGGTATAATATTACCGGCGTAAAAAATTCGGGCGTTCTGAATAATATCGTAACTGCTGCAAAAATTCTGGGCATTCTTATTTTGATAATTGCGGGCCTCTTATATGCAGGTCAGCCATTAAAGAGTCTCCCGGCTCCGGTCAATGAACATTTGTTAACCGGAGTAGCTTTGTACAGTGGATTTTTTGGCGCCCTGATCAGTGCCCTCTGGGCTTTTGACGGATGGAACATCGTTAGTTTTGTATCAGGTGAGATTAAGAACCCGGAAAAAAATCTGCCCTATGCAATTATTGGCGGGATCAGTATCGTAACCATTTTATACCTTTTGCTGAACTATGTGTATATGCAGGTGTTTTCTGTTGGATTACTTGCTTCCATCCCCGACGAAAAAATAGCAGCCGCAGTTGTTTCAGAGACTTTATTCGGAAAGATGGGATCAACCCTTATCCTTGTTCTCATTTTCATTTCTACATTTGGTGCACTTACCGGGTGCATTATCACGTATCCCAGGATCAGCTTTCGCATGGCCCAGGAAAAAGTATTTTTCAGAAAAGCCGCTTTTGTACATCCTGTTTTTAAAACACCCTATATAGCACTGATCTATTCCTGTGTTTGGAGTTCCGTATTGGTAATAATCGGCACTTTTGACCAGCTCACGAATCTGATCGTTGTTTGCGGTTATAGCTTTGCTGTTCTCAGCGCGGCAGGTCTAATCAAAATGAAGAGGAAGAAAAAAATAACAAATAAGGTAATTGGATATCCTGTTATCCCGGGGATTGTCATATTATTCTCACTGACCCTGGTTATCACCACACTGATCGTGAACACGCGCGATTCGCTGATTGGCCTGTTGTTAACATTTTCCGGCGTACCATTTTATTTCTGGTTCAAAAAAAAGTCGTTAAAACCAATTGTATAAGGTTGGCCTGTTATCATTCTGAGCGGACACTGAAAGGCTATTGTCCTTTCAGGCGGTGAAGAACGGACACTAATTTGTCCACATCCGCGCAGGTATTATAAAAAGCAAGTGATGGCCTGACCGTACTTTCAATACCGAAACGTCGGAGTATCGGCTGAGCGCAATGATGACCCGTCCTGACGGCAATTCCTTCTTCATTCAGCGCCTTGCCAACTTCATCATTGGTATAACCCTGAAGCGTAAATGAAAGTACGCTGGCTTTATCGGGCGCTGTGCCAATCAATTTCAGACCGGGAACTGTCTTTAAAAATCCCGTTGCATAGATTAACAAATAATGTTCATACTGACCGATATTATCAATACCCAGTTTATTTACATAATCCAGGGCTGCACCCAGACCAACAGCATCTGCGATATTGCCAGTCCCTGCTTCAAAACGTCCGGGAGCATCGTGAAACTGGGTGCGTTCAAACGTAACGTCCCGGATCATATTTCCTCCACCCTGCCAGGAAGGCATTTGATTCAGTAAGTCTTCTTTCCCATACACGACACCGATACCTGTGGGTCCAAAAATTTTATGACCGGAGAAAACAAAAAAATCAGGGTCAAGAAACTGGAGATCCACACGCATGTGCGAGACAGATTGAGCGCCATCCAGTAATACTTTTGCTCCTGCCTGGTGAGCCAGATCAATCATCTGTTTGGCAGGTGTGATGG
>DASXNJ010000370.1:0-4256 GCA_036495145.1 Puia sp. | reverse complement strand
ATTTCATAAACAAGCAGTTCATTAAAGTTAATCATTATTTGGGCGGCCGGGATCATAATTTCAGGCTTTTGCGGATTCCTCAGAATTATACATTGAAACTGCTGATCTGCATTAAATTACAAGAAATATGATCTCAAAAACGACACCATGAAATACCTTCTGTTTGCTCTTTTACTATGCAGCTTTAGGGTTGCGGCCCAGGTGAATATCATTCCGCAACCGGTGTCGGTTAAAACTACCGGAACCGGTGGAAAATTTTCTCTGGGACCATCCACCAAATTTGTAACGGAAGGAAGTGGAATGGAAAATTCAATTGATTTCTTTAATGATTATTTGAAAGTATATTATGGATTTACCCTGGAAACAACATCTGTGGCAAAGGGTAATAATAATCTGGTCCTGAATTTTGAAAGAATGGACGATTCGATACCCGGTGCCTATCATTTGTCGGTGGACAAGAAGGGAATTTATATCGCCGGGGACAATGAAACAGGGGTTTTCTATGCAATTCAGACGTTGATCCAATTGCTTCCCCTGCCGTCCGGAAATCAGTCGGTTTCCATTCCCTTTGTGGAGATTAATGACAGACCACGCTTCGCTTATCGAGGGCTGATGCTGGATGTTGGTCGTCATCTGATGCCGGTTCCATTTGTAAAAAAATTCATTGATTACCTCGCGATGCATAAAATGAATGAATTCCACTGGCATTTAACTGAAGACCAGGGCTGGCGCATTGAGATAAAAAAATATCCGCGTCTTACGGAAATAGGTGCCTGGCGTGATGGGACGGTGATTGGCAAAAGGCCCTGGAAAGGAAATGACAATATTCGTTATGGAGGATTTTATACTCAGGATGAAGTCAGGGATGTGGTAGCCTATGCGTCAAAAAGATACATCACGGTCATTCCCGAGATAGAGATGCCCGGGCACGGGAGTGCCGCCATCGCAGCATATCCATGGCTTAGCTGTTTTCCGAATGAGAAAACAAATATTCCCGACAGCCTCCTTTCTGAGGAAGGGAGAAAAGCAACGGGCAAACTGGTTTATGAAAAATGGGGTGTGGCGGAAGATGTTTTCTGTGCAGGAAATGACAGCGTGTTTGAATTTCTGCAGGATGTAATCGATGAAATCATTCCTCTGTTTCCTTCACAATATATACATGTGGGTGGTGACGAATGTCCGAAAACAAACTGGAAAAGATGTCCGCGTTGTCAAAAGCGAATCCGGGATCTCGGCCTGAAAGATGAACACGAATTACAAAGCTATTTTATACAAAGAATGGAAAAATATATAAACAGTAAAGGAAAAACACTGATCGGATGGGATGAGATTCTGGAAGGCGGACTGGCTCCCAATGCCGTTGTGATGAGCTGGCGGGGAGAAAAAGGGGGCATTGAAGCGGCAAAACAAAAACATACGGTGATCATGACACCGACCACCTATGTTTATCTCGACTATTCACAAACTAAACACGAGGATTCCCTGGTCATCGGTGGATACCTGCCACACGAAAAAGTGTATCAGTATGACCCGGTCCCATCCGTGCTTTCGACTGCCGATGGACATTATATCCTCGGCGCCCAGGCTAATATATGGACAGAATATATGACGAGTCCTTCGAAAATAGAATATATGATATTCCCCAGAGTGGATGCTCTTAGTGAAGTATTGTGGAGTCCTAAATCAGCAAAAAGCTGGATCGGTTTCAAGATGAGACTTCCTGTCCAGTTTGAAAGGTACAATCTCTGGAAGACTCACTATTTTAGCGATTCGTCGGAATATGATATAAGATAGAAAAGCCAAAAAGGAAAGTCTTCAGCCTATGATTCCAATTTTGATTTCTCTTTAAAAAGAGTAAACGAGTATTTTTTGCCTGTCGTCGCTGCAGCCAGGGATACGAGTGTTGTTGTATCGAGCAGGCTCTTGTGGCTATTGGAATTAAAAACAAATGTTGAATCTGATCCGCTGCCTGAATTCTTCCTGTTCTCAATGACAGGATTGAAAGAATTTTTTTTCATCTCACGGGAAAGTACCGCGTAATCTTTTTCATTTGCTCCCTGAAGCCGTATGGATGTTATGAATTTTGGCATATGAAAGGTTTTAATGTTAAATAGGGTTACAAATGTAGCAAGTTGTTATTATCGAAAGATGAACAGAATGCCAATTTTTAGTGAATAAGATCAAAATGCTGAATTAAGGGTATTTTGGTATCCCGAATCCCGAAATGACAACTCAAAATAAAGACCTGGTATGAAAAAGATATTTTTCGCCCTGATATGTTCGCTATTACTGATGTCAGGATCTGCACAGTTAATGGTAAAGAATCTTCGCTGTGAGAACAGGCTTAATCCGGCCGGTATGGATATCCCCGCTCCCAGATTCAGCTGGCAGTTGGTTTCTGATAAACGGAATCTGATGCAAACTGCCTACGAAATCCGTGTCACCAATAAATCGGGGAAACAGATTTTCTGGAGCAGCGGCAAACAGGCCTCGGATCAGTCCATTTATATTCCATACGCTGGAAAGCCTTTGCAGTCTGCCGTAATTTATTATTGGCGGGTAAGAGTTTGGGACAATATGCGAAATCATTCAGAATGGAGCGAACCTGCTTTCTGGCAAATGGGTTTATTGCAGGCGAATGACTGGAAGGCAAAATGGATCGAATCAGAATCTCCTGCCGATAGTGTAAATGGTCCGGCCCTGTTATTCAGAAAGCCTTTTCTGATCAGTAAAAAAATAATATCAGCAACCGCATTTATTACGGCACACGGCATGTACGAAGTATCGCTGAACGGAAAAAAAATCGGAGATGCTTTTTTAACACCTGGATGGACAAGCTATCATAAGCGCCTTCAATACCAGACTTACGATATCACGGATCTGATTTCGATGGGTGAAAATGTGATCGGAATGAATGTAGGCAGCGGTTGGTACAGAACACCACTCGCCTGGAATGACAATAAAAATCTGTATGGAAAAAAACTGGGCCTGCTTCTTCAGATGAACATTACTTATGCCGACGGTACTCAGGAAAAGGTCATCTCAAATGACAGTTGGAAGTCGACAGACAGGGGTCCGATACGGTTTTCTGAAATTTATAATGGCGAAACATCAGATGCCCGTCAGGAGCTGCCGGGCTGGGATAAACCCGGTTTTGCTGATCAGTCCTGGCAGGCAGTTGTGGAAAAGGATTATCCGAAAACAAATCTGATAGCCACATATAACGAACCGGTCATAAAGCATGAGACATTTCATCCGGTGCGAATTTTTAAAACTCCCAAAGGCGAGCAGGTCATTGACTTCGGCCAGAACCTGGTGGGATGGGCCCGGTTCAGGGTTCATGGTAGCGAGGGCGACGAAATGATCGTCGAACACGCAGAGGTGCTCGACAAGAGCGGGAATTTTTATACTGATAATTTAAGGGCGGCAAAAGCAAAAGATACCTATATTTTAAATGGCAGGGGAGAAGAATTATTTGAACCCCATTTTACTTTTCATGGCTTTCGATATCTGAGGGTGAAGGGCTTTCCGGGTGAAATGAAACCCGAAGATATTTCCGCCGTCACTCTCTATTCTGACATGAATCCATCAGGGCAATTTACATGTTCGAATCCCATGCTGAATCAGCTGCAGCATAATATTCAATGGGGGCAAAAGGGCAATTTCCTGGATGTGCCAACCGATTGCCCTCAGCGCGACGAGCGTTTGGGCTGGACCGGTGACGCGCAGGCGTTTTCGAGAACGGCCAGTTTCAATATGGATGTACATAATTTTTTCTCCAAGTGGATGAAGGATGTCGCAGCTGATCAATCGGAAGATGGCAAAGTTCCTTTCGTTGTTCCGAATGTGCTGGGTCCGATGGCCGGTGGGTCAGCCGGCTGGGCGGATGTTTCAACCATCATACCATGGAATATGTGGCTTGCTTATGGCGACCCCAAAATACTGGATGATCAATATGCGAGCATGAAAGGCTGGGTTGGCTTTATGCAGAATCACAGCAGGGACTATTTATGGAATACCGGTTTTCATTTTGGAGACTGGCTGTTTTATCGTCCTGCCGATGATAATGACGGACGTTCGGCTGTCACGGATAAATATCTAATCGCCCAATGTTTTTTTGCGCATTCTGTCCAGCTGGTCATAAATGCTGCCGGGGTATTAAATAAAAGGGACGATGCAGAAAAATATTCGGAATTGCTTCATCATGTGAAAGACGCTTTTCTAAAGGAATACATGACTTCATCCGGACGGCTGGT
>DASXNJ010000369.1:0-5569 GCA_036495145.1 Puia sp. | reverse complement strand
CTTTTTGCGATTTCACCAGCTATTGAACGCAGGGACATTTTATTACCCGAACCCGTCGGGAAATCAACATGCAGATCTTCCTTGTAATAATCGAAATATTGCTGTAATGCCAGCACGAGCAGATAATTCATGGGCATCCATACCGGTCCCCGCCAATTAGAATTACCGCCAAATAAATTGGTAGTGCCTTCACCGGGTTCATAGTTCAGCCCGAAGTCCATCCCGTTTATATTAACAGAATAAGGAGTCTCGTGTAATTTTGAAATGGCCCGTATGCCTCCGGGAGATAAAAATTCTTTTTCATCCAGGAGAGCCTTCAGCAATTTTTCCAGCCGTCTGCGGGGAACGAGCGACAATAATATATCATCATGATCATTTAATTCTTCAATAACCAGACTATGACCATTATCCTCACGGTATTGCTGAAACCATTTAAGACGCCGGTGAAAATCCGGGAGTTTTTCAAGCAGATCTTTTTTAAGTACAAGCACAGCGAACAAAGAACTTAATCCCACAAGACTTCTGACTTTTACAGGAATATATCTGTCGTCCGGCATGGCCAGCACATCATAGAAAAAACCTTCTTCATCATCCCAACTGCCAGTCCAGTTTTCACCAATCCGGTTGAGGGATTCAGCGATATATACAAAATGCTCAAAAAATTTAGTAGTTACATCTTCGTAATTCGGATTTACCTGCGAAATCTCCAGCGCCATTTCCAGCATATTCAGACAATACATCGCCATCCAGCTCGTACCATCGGCCTGTTCCAATTTGCCTCCGCCCGGAATAGCACTGCTCCGGTCAAAGACCCCGATGTTATCCAGGCCGAGAAAGCCTCCTTCGAACACATTATTTCCCTTGTGATCCTTCCGGTTTACCCACCAGGTAAAATTGATGAGTAGTTTCTGAAAAACTTTTTCAAGAAAATCAGTATCACCCTTTCCTGTTTTTGTTTTTTCATTTTTATATATCTGCAGGCAACTCCAGGCGTGCACCGGTGGATTCACATCTCCGAATGCCCACTCATAAGCGGGTAACTGTCCATTGGGATGCATATACCATTCACGTAAAAAAAGAATCAGCTGGTCCTTTGCAAATTGCGGATCGATCAGGGAGAGCGGAACACAATGAAAGGCGAGATCCCAGGCAGCATACCAGGGGTATTCCCATTTGTCTGGCATGGAAATGATATCTTCATTATTCAAAGTATGCCATTGATGATTTCTTCCGGTTTTTCTTGCATCCGGAGGGGCAATTTGCCCCTTATCACCATTCAGCCATTTGGGAATATCAATATTGAAATACTGCTTGCTCCATAACATACCCGCAAAGGCCTGCCGTTGAATATTTATATGATCGGGGCTAATGGCAGCCGAGATCGTTTTATAAAATTCATCTGCCTCCAGTATGCGATTGACAAACAGTTGATCAAAATTCTTGTCAAAAGGATTGGAAGAGAAAATTTCTCGTGATAATCTGAGCCGGACCTTTACAGAGGATCCTGCGGCTATATTATATTCATACATCGGCGCAAACTTAGTGCCTGCCTGATTTTCAGTAAATGCCTGAAAATTCCGGTTGATCACAGCATCATGAAATCCGTCTTTTACAAAAGCTGATTTATTCGGTTGACCGTATAACCTTTCCGTGTTGGTTTCATTTTCGGTCAGTAACACACGTGCAGGTTCATCAAAATAAAAATAATACTTCCCAAGTAATGCATGGTTGATTTCTGCGGATAAAAAGCCAGGAAGAGTTTCCTTTCTTTCAATAGTCGGTTTTTGTTCTATTCCGAAAGACCAGAGATTTCTAAACCAGCAGGTCGGTAATAAAGCAATATATGCCGATTCCTGACTGCGATTGTGTATCGTGATCCGGATACACAAATCTTCGGTATCGTTTTTTGCGTATTCGGTAAAAACATCAAAGTATCTACTCCCATTAAAAAGACCGGTATCCAGCAATTCATATTCTCCTTCATGTTTTGATCGGATCCGGTTTGTATTCAGGAGATTTTCATAAGGGAAAGCATCTATCGGATATTTATACAGGTGCTTCATATACGCATGGGAAGGCAGGTTGTCCAGGTAGTAATACAATTCCTTCACGTCTTCTCCATGATTGCCTTCGCTGCCTGTCAGTCCGAATAAACGTTCTTTTAAAATAGAATCTTTCCCATTCCATAATGTGACGGCAAAACAAATTCTCTGCAAAGAATCACTGATGCCTGCTATACCATCTTCACCCCAGCGATAAACTCGTGATCTCGCATGATCGTGCGGAAAATAATCCCAGGCTTCGCCATGTTCGCTATAATCCTCCCTCACGGTTCCCCACTGGCGCTCACTGAGATAGGGGCCCCATTTTTTCCAGTCGCTGTTATTCAGACGTTGCTGCTCTTTATTCATAAATTCTCAGGATATTATGAACAGATGACCGATAGGGGTTTATATAAAGGTAACTCCTCATTTTAATGGCATAGCCATTTTCCTTAAATAAAGGAATGAACGGATCAGAATTTTTTTGTCATTGAATTGCCTTATTTTTAAGCTCTCAAAGCGGGATTTACATGCCGTAAAACAGCCATTATCGTATTTACGGCCCTTTAAACGTAATGGTTAAGGATTTTTATTCACATCATTTTAATGACCAATTACAATATACTGTTAGCCGACGACGACGATGATGACCGCAGCTTTTTTATAGATGCGCTGGAAGAACTTCCCGTAGATGTGTCACTTCAAACGGTGAGCAATGGTGCAGAACTGATGCAACTCCTAAACCGGGATGCTCTGAGTCTCCCGCAGGTTCTTTTTCTGGATCTCAATATGCCCCGGAAATCAGGTTTTGAATGCCTTGAAGAAATTAAACAGGACGAAAAATTAAAACAGCTGCCGGTAATCATATATTCAACTTCCGCTGACTCGGATGTAATAGACATGCTTTATAAAAAAGGGGCCCACTATTATATTCGTAAACCCGCCCAATTCTCGGATCTGAAATCGGTAATCCATAAAGCCATAACGGTAGTCGGTCATCAGAGGAGGCAACCTCCAAAGGAAAAATTTGTGATATCACCATAATGAAACCAAAGGGAACCATAACCGGTAAAAATAATATTGCTTTTTCTTCGATCAGCGGCGAAATGGCTTCTCTTACCCGTGAAAAAGACTGGAGCCGGACTTCCCTGGGACCAATAAAAGACTGGCCGCAGAGCCTGTTAATTTTAGTAAATATTGTTCTTAATTCAAGATTTCCCATGCTTTTAATGTGGGGTCCGGATTTGCTGACATTTTATAATGATGGGTTCCGGCCAAGCCTTGGACAAAATGGAAAGCATCCCCATATGCTGGGCATGCGGGCGGATGAAGCATGGACAGAAATATGGGATACTTTAAAACCACTTTTTGATCAGGTATTAAGTGGTGGCGAAGCCATTTGGAGCCAGGATCAGCTCGTTCCCATTTACCGTAATGGAAAAATAGAAGATGTCTACTGGACTTATAGTTACAGTCCCGTGAACGATGAATCTGGAAAGATAAACGGATTACTGGTTACCTGTGTTGAAACGACAGAAACAGTTTCAAACAAAAAAAAATCGGAAGAAAGCGAGCGCAGGCTCCGGTCCATGATTTTACAGGCGCCCGTTTCAATTGGTATTTTTCACGGACCGGATCATATTACTGAAATAGCAAACGATCGTGCACTTGAATTATGGGGAAGAAAAATAACAGACGTCTTACAAAGGCCGATAATGGAAGTGATGCCTGAATTGAAATCACAGGGAATAAAGGAATTACTGGACGAGGTCTATAATACCGGAAAGATCTTTGTCGCATCAGAGCGGCCTTTCCAGATATTAAGGAACGGGAAAATGGAAACTGTCTATCTCAATTTCAGCTACGAACCTTTGTATAATTCGGCCGGAGAAATTGATGGGGTCATGGCCGTAGGCTCTGATGTGACAGAACAGGTATTGGGCCATAAAAAAGTTGAAGCAAGCGAAGAAAAACTGAATGTTGTTATCGAAGCCAGCGAGCTGGGTACTTTTGAATTGGATTTAAAGACCGATGAAGGGAATTATTCAGAAATGTTTTATGAAATTTTTGGATATTCCGGTGACGAAAAAATAGATCACCGACTGTTGCTGGATCACCTGTTTGAAGACGACGTGCAAATCAGAAATAGTGCATTTAAGGAAGCCATGCAAACGGGTAGCCTGAGTTATCAGTCCAGGGTTTTATTGCGTGACAAATCTCTGAAATGGATTGAAGTGAAAGGCAAAATTTTCTATGACAATGAAAATCAACCCCGGACTTTGATCGGCACCTGCCGTGACATTACAAATGAAAAAAAATACCGGACATCCATAGAAGAAAGTGAAAGAAAATTCCGTCTCCTGGCCGATTCCATGCCACAACATATATGGACAGCCAGCCAACAGGGAAATCTCAATTACTTTAACCAGTCTGTATACGATTATTCAGGCCTTTCGCCTGAACAGCTAAATAAAGAGGGGTGGATGCAAATTGTGCATCCAGATGATAAAGAAAGAAATATTCAGGCATGGACTGAAGCGGTTGCCACCGGAAAGGATTTTTTATTTGAACACCGGTTTCGCCGGCATGACGGGCAATACCGTTGGCAGTTAAGCCGTGCAAAACCACAGCGGGATGAACAGGGAAATATACAGATGTGGGTAGGCTCGAGTACAGATATACAGGATCAGAAAAATTTCAGGGAAGAATTGGAAAATCAGGTCAGGGAACGAACCGCCGAACTTCTTCAATTAAACGAAGCCTTGAAAAAAAGCGAAGAACGTTATCACCTGATGGTGGAAGAAGTGCAGGATTATGCCATTCTGTATTTAAACCGGGAAGGCATCGTGGAAAACTGGAATACCGGAGCAGAAAAAATTAAAGGATATAAAGCCGAAGAAATCATTGGCAGGAGCTTTTCAAATTTTTATACTGAAGAGGACAGGCAAAGTCGCCTGCCTCAAAAACTATTGAACCTGGCCAGCGAAACAGGCAGAGCGATACAGGAAGGCTGGAGGGTGAGAAAAGACGGAAGCCTGTTCTGGGCAAGCGTTCTGATTACCGCGGTGCATAACGAAAAAAGAGATGTGATCGGATATTCAAAAGTTACGCATGACCTGACTGCAAAAAAAGAAGCGGAAAATATACTGAAGAAGCAAAAACTTGAACTGGAGGAAAAAAATGAGGAGCTCGAAAAAGCGAATAAGGAGCTTCAGTCATTTGCCTATATTTCAAGTCATGATTTACAGGAACCCCTAAGAAAAATTCAAACATTCGCCAGCCGGATCATAGATACGGAGAAAAACAATTTATCCGGGTCAGGCAAAGATTTATTCACACGCATGCAGAGATCTGCTGCCCGCATGCAAAAACTGATTGATGATCTGCTGACCTATTCAAGAACGCACTCATTACGAAAGGATTTTGAAAAAATAAATCTCCGAACGATAGTTGAAGATGTGGAGCAAAACCTGAAGGAGGAAATTGGACAGGCGCAGGCAAGGGTGGAAATCCCGGAATCTTGTGAT
>DASXNJ010000368.1:0-2333 GCA_036495145.1 Puia sp. | reverse complement strand
TTCAGGGGCAAAAGTTTCGTGAGTATTTTCAATGGAATGCCTTCCGGAAATACCTGGAAAGATTTTAGTAATTCCGGCGTTTGATATCTGGCAAGCAACAGCGGAGCAATAAAACATTCAACAAATTGGCGATAGGCAATCCATGGTTTTGCAGCATCGTATGTTTCAAACGACAGGGTATCGATCAATACAGGCGAGCCTTTTACAAACTGGATATTAAAAGGAGTGGCATCCTTTAATATCATTCCGTGCAGGACTGATGTTTTTACAATTGAAAGTGTGAGTAACGCCGCATCTTTCCATTGACTAAAGCACCATTCATAAGGATAAGAGATAAACGATAGTTGTTCCGGCAGCAGCGTTTTGTACCATTCGGTATTGTCAGTAAGGCATTGATCGATTTCTGTATGGGCGATTATTTTTTTTTCTTTTACAAGCTGTTCGTACAAACCCGAATTTTTCAAAAGATCGTAATGGGCAGCATAACTTTGGTTTACCTGCCTGTAAAATTTGTCCCCATACTCAAATATAAAACCGGCCGGATCTCTATAGGAAGCGGGGTGCTTTTTACCGACTGTCATGTTGTTCTGTATTGTCAGTGTCCTGTTCCTTTTT
Source organism: Puia sp. (assembly GCA_036495145.1). Classification (GTDB taxonomy): domain Bacteria; phylum Bacteroidota; class Bacteroidia; order Chitinophagales; family Chitinophagaceae; genus Puia. The sequence continues at coordinate 1,718 of DASXNJ010000368.1, read as the reverse complement.
TTTACCGCTGAAAAATAATTTTATTCTAAGCCATATTCTTTTGAAATAAAATAAGCCTCCTAAAATGGCAGCTATAATGGCCTGTATCAGATAGCTTCCACTTCCCGGATCAATGTATAGGAAAAATTGTTTCATTTATTTGTATTGGACTCTGTAAACATTGAAGTTAATTATAATAACCAATAGAAATCCGCCCGTTATGCCGGTCGATAAAACCAGTCGGGGACCGTTGGTTGATTCTATTAAAATGATTCCATCATGGAAGCCGCGCACAGATATCTGAAATCATCATTACCGTCTTCGTGTGAATCTTTTGCCTTAATGGGTTGTTGAAGGACGGATGACTTTAAGATATGCGCCTTCACCAGTTTTTCACGACTATCCATTATTTTTTCATTCATCTTCTTATTCTCCATCCATAATTTCTGCGGGGGCTCAAATCCGACCTTATCTTTTCGCCATACTATGTTTTCAGGAAGATTGTCGGACATGGCTTTCCTTAATATCCACTTGGTCCATCCTTCTTTAATTTTGAAATGGGAGGGCAGTGAGAAGACAAACTGAACCAGTTCATGATCCAGAAACGGAAGTCTCACCTCGCGTCCATGGGCCATCGAATTGCGGTCCGCGTAACGCAGCAATTCCTGCAAACCCAGCTGGCAAGTGTGAAAATATAAAATATCGTTTAATTTTCTGACTATCGGCTTTCTCAGGGATAACTTATTAAAACCTGAAGAAAAGAAGTCTGGATCAATGGAAGCAGAATGCACCTGTTTGTGAAAAGCATTTCTTTCCAACTGAGCTGCAGCCGTACCGGGCATCCAGGCAGCCAGTTTATTTTTTAGGCCCCAGGCGATAGGTATTCCAAGGCTCGCTGCGGCTTTCAATTCGCCCGATGCAGATAATTGTTTTTTACTGTATAGTTCCTGCCAGTACCAGGGATAATATTTATGATAGCCTGCCAGCGTCTCGTCTGCACCTTGCCCATCCAATATTACTTTTATATTTTGTCCAGCAGCCGTTTCGTATACTTTAAACTGTGCATAGATACTCAATGACTGAAAGGGTTCTTCCTGATGATACATCAGTCGATCAAAATCTTTCTGTAATTCCTCTGCGGTGGGCTGAGTTTGCGAATTCAGTATTCTAAATGACTGTACAATCTCATCAATATAGCGGGATTCATCCTTTTGATAACCGGGGAAAACGGCAGAAAAAGTTTGAAAATCCGGCAGATGTGCTCCCTCTGATTGCAAATCACAAATCAGGGAAACAATCGATGAGCTATCCAGACCTCCACTGAGGCTTGTTCCTACGGGCACATCACTCCTTAGCCTTCTGTGAACAGACCGCTTCAACAGGAAGGAGAATTTTTCGATAGCCTCTTCCTGTGAAATCGCGAAATCAGTTGATTCCTTATCAATATCCCAATAATTTGATAACCGGATGTCAAAAGTCGGAACCTCCAGTTTTAGAAAATGCCCTGGCTGCAATGAAAATATGCCTTCAAAAAAAGTCAGATCAGGTCTGGCAATATCCTGCACGAGTCCGAGGGTAATATAATTTAATAGCTGTGTGTTCATTATTTTTTTTTGTACAGCCGCGGCCCATAAACTTTTCATTTCGCTGGCAAATAAGAACTGCTCATCATCTCTGTAAAAATAAAATGGCTTTTCTCCAAACCGGTCCCTCGCACAAAACAGTTGTTGCAGATTGTT